>QWOR01000009.1 GCA_003669575.1 Planctomycetota bacterium
AAGCAACAGCAGCGACGCCATCGCGCCGAACGCTTACCGACTGCTCTGGGCTGGCTTTATGGCCATCCTCGCGGCCGGTGTGGGCTACTCCGTCCGTGGGGGAATCCTGGGCCAGTGGGCGAATCAGTTCGGCTTCTCGATGACCGAGCTGGGGGGAATCACTGGGGGTGGTCTGACCGGCTTCGGGATCGTCATTATCCTCAGTTCGCTGATCGCCGACAAAATCGGTTATGGCAAGCTGATGGCTGCGGCCTTCCTGTGCCACGTGGCTTCCGCTGTGTTGACATACAGCGCGCCCGCTGCATTCACCTCGGGCGGTAAAGTCGCAGCGTTCAACTGTCTGTTCTGGGGCATGTTCATCTTCGCCATCGGAAACGGACTGTGCGAAGCGGTGGTCAATCCACTGACGGCAACGCTCTTCCCCAAGAACAAGACCCACTACCTCAACATCCTCCACGCGGGCTGGCCAGCTGGGCTGGTACTGGGCGGACTGGCCTCATTCTTCATGGCGGAAGTCAAGAACGGCGATCAGGTCGTCCGCGCTGCGGTCGACTGGAAGATCCAGATGTCACTGTTCATGATCCCCGTGATCATTTACGGAGCCATGCTGCTGGGCCAGAAGTTCCCGAAATCGGAAGCTGCCACTGCGGGTATTTCGGTCGGCGAGATGATCGGAACGCTGGCTGCTCCACTGATGATCTTCTTGCTGCTGATTCATGCGATGGTCGGATATGTCGAACTGGGCACCGACTCCTGGATCAGCAAGATCACCGGGTCGATCATGAACAATCCTGCCTATGGTCTGGCATTGTTCGTCTACACCTCGTTGCTGATGTTTGCTTTGCGATTCGTGGCCGGCCCGATTGTCCACAAGATCTCGCCACTCGGCCTGCTGATGGTCAGCGGTATTCTCGGGGCAACTGGACTGACCCTGCTGGGGAGTGCGACAACGGTCGCGGGTTGTGTCATCGCAGCGACCGTTTACGCACTGGGAAAAACGTTCCTCTGGCCCACAATGCTGGGCGTGGTTTCGGAGCAATTCCCGAAGGGCGGAGCGATCGCAATCGGCGCTTTGGGTGCAGCTGGGATGCTCTCTGCGGGTCTGCTGGGCGGCCCTGCAATCGGCTTTAAACAGGATTTCCATGCCTCTGCCAAGCTGGCCGAGACTCCAGAAGTGTTCGAGCGTTACAAGGCCGCAGAACCCAGCCACTTCATGGGGTATACCGCAGCGGGATTGGACGGAGCCAAGGTGGGTGTACTGGACAATGGGGGTCAGGAACTTGACCGTGATGTGAAGCTCGTCGCCGAGAAGAAGCTTTCTGACGATAACGGAAATATCAAGAAGCTGGCCGACTGGTGGAGCACAGCCAAGGCCAATGCGGGAACGGATAAGGCGCCAGTCGATGAGGCTGGCGTCTACGGCGGCAAAATGGCTCTGAAGCTCACCGCTTACGTTCCGGCCACAATGGCGGTCTGTTACCTGCTCCTGATCCTCTACTTCAAGGCTCGCGGCGGTTACAAGGCCGTGAACGTGGAACAGGAAATTGCTGCAGAGTCAGCACACTGAACCAGCCTCCGGGCGGGTATAATAAGGCTTCTCACCCGTACAATGGTGCGGGTGAGAAGCAAGCAACCGGCCCGACGCGGGCCATGCGGACTGACGGCTTATGACTCGAGTGATTGATTACTCCGCTCCCGGCGATCATCGCACGGTCGTCCAGGCGGCGCTCGATGCCATTCGAGAGCCGCTGCTGGTCGGACTGCCGAGCGAGAGCGGGTACCTGCTGGCCACCTCCTCGGTCAATGCCGAGGGGGTCAGCCGCCTGATACATCTCGCGCAATCGGTCAAACGCCCGCTGAGTCTGTGCTTGGCCGAGGCTGGGCAGATCGAAGACTATCTGGATCGCGTTCCGCCCCAGGCGATGCGACTGGCGCAGCGCAGCTGGCCGGGTCCGGTCATCCTGGAGTTTGAGTCCACCTCGCAATGGGTGGGTCCGCCTCTGGCAGCTCCACTCACTGAGTTCCTGAAGAATCAGCCTCGGCGATTCGCGAGCTTTGGGCATCCGATTCATATTGGCCTGTCCCGGATTCTGCGTGAACCGCTGGTGGCAGTGGAAATGCCCGCACCGAGTGGCGGAACCTGGGCGGCGGCAGATGGCCTGGAACTGGCCCAGAAGTGGGGCGAATGGATCGGCTTGATTGTCAACGCGGGGTTCGTCTCGTGTCCACAGGGAGCCACAGCTGTCCATTTCCCCGCATCCGGCGAATGGTCGATATCCCAGCCTGGCGTCTATTCCGAGACTCAGATCGCCCAGTTGATGGCCAAGCTGGTCGTGTTCGTCTGTACCGGGAACACCTGCCGGAGCCCCATGGCCGAGGGACTGTTTCGCAGTCTGCTGTGCCAACGATTAGAATGCGAAGGGGAAGATCTCATCCGCCGGGGATATATGGTGTCCTCAGCTGGTGTGGCAGCCTTCCCGGGAGCTCCAGCCAGTCCCGAAACTCTCGACATCCTGCGTGAAGAGGGGATCGATCTGACTGACCACACAAGTCAGCCAGTGACGGAACAGCTGGTGGCGTGGGCTGACATGATCCTGGCGATGACTTCACGTCATCACTCAGCGGTCACGGGAGCCTTTCCCCAGAGTGCCTCCAAGGTGGAGAAAATCTGCGTCGATGGGTATGACATCCCGGATCCAATCGGGAGGGACTACTCGGTCTACGCGGAGTGTCGTGATCAGATTCGCCAGTGCCTCGAACACTGGCTGAATCGTGTGCTATCCGAAGATTAGCGAGTGGGACATGCGTATCGCTGTGGCAAGTGATCATCGAGGCGTCCGCGTCAAGGGCCTCATTCTGGACCAGCTGAGAAGCCTGGACCACGAAGTCATCGACATGGGACCGGAAGAGTCCTCACCCGTCGATTACCCGATCTACGCTTCCAAGGTCGCCGAGGCGGTCTCGAACGGAACTGTCGATCGAGGCATTCTGATCTGCGGCACCGGTATGGGCATGTGTATCACTGCCAACAAGTTCCGTGGCGTACGGGCGGTGACCTGCCACGACGACGTGACAGCCGAGACCAGCCGTCGTCACAACAACGCCAATGTCATGTGTCTTTCCGCCGACATGCTGGGTGAGCGTCTGCTCAACCGGATTGTCGAGATCTGGATCAAGACCGATTTTGAAGGCGGTCGCCATCAGCGCCGGCTCGACCAGATCAGCGAGATCGAGAAGGAACAGGGAACATCGCCCGAAGGCGGCAGCTGTTGCGGGTAATACCGGCGGTCACGACGAGTGGCCGCATCGGATTCACCCCCCCGTTGTATTCACGACTAGACGCAGGAAGCTCGACATGTCCCAGACCGCCAATTTGCGATTCGCTGAGTCACACGAATGGGTTCGATGTGAAGGCAACAAGGCCACGATCGGAATCAGTGCCTTTGCGGTCAAGGAACTGACAGATCTGACCTATGTCGAATTGCCCGCGGTCGGCAAAAGTTTCAAGGCGAAGCAGATCTTTGGCGTCGTGGAGAGCGTGAAGGCCGCGAGCGACCTGTACGCTCCCGTCTCCGGGACCGTGACGAAAGTGAACTCGGGCCTTGAGTCCGACCTCAGCGTGCTTTCGACCGATCCCTATGGCAAGGGGTGGATGATCGAGGTCGAACTCGCATCACCCGGCGAAGTCGATCAACTGCTCGATGAACCGGCTTATGTGAAATTCTGTGCCTCCGAGAGCCACTGAACCCGAGCCACTTCGAATTTCACCTTCGTTCTCAGGGAATAGACGGAACGTCCGCCCTGATCTCAGGTCGTTTTGAATACGATCTCATCGCGGCTCTGCCAGGTCATCAGGCCCGCCAACTGCTCATGGACCATTGCGGAGCTCTTGCAAGGTCGTCTGAGTCATCGACCCAAAAAGCAGCAAACGAACTCTGGGAGCAATCGTTGCGCCGAGGCGGGGACGGGCCGGTCGAGTCTCTGCCGTTCGGCACAGTGAACAGACTGCGTCAGAGTTGCTATCGTGTTGCCTGGCAACGACATCGAATTTGGCAGAGCAAAAGATGGCAGACATCCTTCAACAGATCATGGTTCATAAACGGACCGAAGTGACAACTGCGCGGAGCCGCGTGGCGGTTGCGGAACTTGAGCGGCAGATACAAACCGCACCACCGGTACGCGACTTCAAAGCCGCCCTTCTGCGTCACCATCCGATGGGACTGATCGCTGAGGTGAAGCGGGCCTCTCCGTCGGCGGGCCTGATCCGGGCCGACTTCTCGGCCACCGAGATTGCCCGGACGTACGTCGAAAACGGAGCGGCGTGTCTCAGCGTCCTGACCGACGAGAAATACTTTCAGGGGCATCTCGACTATCTGCGGCAGATTCGCGAGACCGTCGACGTGCCCCTGCTCCGGAAGGACTTCATCCTCGACGAGTATCAAATCCTGGAGGCCCGTTCCGTCGGCGCCGATTGCATCCTGCTCATCGCCGAGTGCCTGGATGATGCCCAGCTGACCGACCTGTATCAGGCTGCCGTGGGGCTGGGGATGCAGGCTCTGGTCGAGCTCCATGACGCTGCCAACCTGGAGCGAGTGTTGCGTCTCAACCCACAATTGGTCGGCGTCAATAACCGCGACCTGAAGGTCATGAAGACGAACCTGCAGCACTGCATCGATCTGCGGTCACGCGTGCCCGGCGACATCCTGTTTGTCGGCGAAAGTGGGATCCACTCCCGCGCGGATGTGGAACGCCTGACCACGGGCGATGTCCATGCGATGCTTGTCGGAGAGACGTTGATGAAGTCTCCAGACATCGGAGCGAAGGTCCGCGAACTGCTCGGTCGCTAGCAGCTGCTATGCGGCCCTGGCCATTGGGACTTCGGCCTGCATGACTTCCTGGCACAGCCCGGTGTAGTCGAGAGCACCCGCTGATCCCGGTGCGTAGTCGAAGATCGACTGACCAAAGCTAGGGGCCTCCGCGAGCTTGATATTGCGGCGGATCTTACTGCCAAAGACCCGGGCCCCGGCCCAGGGTGCCTGTGGATCGCTGGCTTCCAGGAAACGCATCAGGTCGTCAGTCACATCGGTTGCCAGACGCGTGCCCGTCTCATACAGGCAGAGCACGATCCCCGACACCTTCAGCTGGCGGTTCAGCCGCCGAGTTACCAGTGCCGTTGTTTCGAAGAGCTTCGAGAGCCCCTGCAGCGCGAAGAAGTGCGGTTGCAGTGGGATGAAGACTTCCGTCGCAGCGGTGAGTGCATTGATCGTCAGAACGCCCAGCGACGGAGGACAGTCAAAGACGATGTAATCGAACTGCTCGCTCGCTTGCGCTGCTTCGAGAGCCTTGCGCAGTACGAACTCGCGACCGGGAGCGTCGACAAGTTCCAGTTCGGTGGCAGCCAGGTCGAGATTGGCAGGCCCCAGCCACAGATTGTTACCCACCATCTGGCGGATTTCGTTGAACGTCTTGCTCCCCGACAGGACCTGATAAATCGTATCTGTGCCGCCGTGGAGGTCGACACCGACATGAATTGAAGCGTGAGCCTGCGGATCAAGATCAATCAGACAGACTCGACGCCCCTGCCGAGCCAATCCCGCAGCCAAATTGACACTGGTCGTCGTCTTACCGACGCCACCCTTTTGATTCATCACAGCGATTGTGCGCATCCACCGAACTCCATGACGCAGCGCGACACGAGCCTTCCCTGACTCGGTCTCTTTGCGGGGCGGATTCTATCCCGGAGAGCCGGAGTCGGGGAAGACGAATGCGGTGAGGAAAATCACTGAATCTTCCGCGATGGGAATGAATCAACCGCGATGAGTATCAACGATTCTTTTCGTGTGTTTTGTGTGTTTCGTGGTTCAATTATCACAATCACGACATCTCAAATTCGTGCGTATCTCGAATGCACTCGGCAGATGGCCAGGTTTTCGGGGAAGGTGTGCCACGCCTGCACGAGCACGAACTCCCCGGAGAAATCGAGCGACAGTCCACTCAGTGCCGCAGGCAGCAGGCGGTGGCCGTTCGAGAACGCCCGGCTGATCAAGGCCCGGCGGGCGTCTGCTTCCCAGCGTTCCTGACCGGCGAGGAACTCGTCGCGAGTATACGTCTCAAACTCCAGACGGGTGTCCCAACGGAACACCCCCGCCAGAGTCAATTCAGCCTCCCGCTTCGTCGTCAGTGGAGTCGACAGGAGTTGCCCTCGCTGGGGCAGGCTGATCGACTGGTCGAGAAGTGTCTCGCACGCCGACTCGCCGTCGACGGAGATCTGGACCACGTGTCCTGACTCGCCCAATGACACCACGCAGCTCAACTCTCCTGACTTCAATCGAGCTGTCGTGGCTCGGGGATAAAGCTCCGGATGCAGTGCCCGGTCGAAGACGCGCAGAGAGAGAGCGGTCAAATCTGGTCGGACGGGAGTGATGGGCATCAAGTACACCTGAGAGGATCAGATCGCAATGATCGTACCGGCTGCCGTCTACTTCACAATGCAGTACAACCCATCAAACGTCCGAATCAGGATCTGACCATCCACAAAGACGGGCGATGCCACCACTGTGACATCGTCACCCAGACTGTTGGCAGCCACGCTCTCAAAGGTCTCGCCCGCCTTGGACACAAACGTTTTTCCATCCTCGCGAATCGCGTACAGGTTCCCCCCGGCCAGCGTTGGGCTGGCACTGAAAGCATGGCGACTCTTCTCGAGCGGTGACTCCCAGACCACGTCACCTGACGAGGCATTCAAGCACGCCAGTACCCCCTTGTCAGTCAACACGTAGACCCGACCATTCACCAGGATCGGAGTGGGGACATCCGACGAGAGGTCTTTCTTCTCCCACAGGACATGACTTTTTGTCACGTCACCACTACCGCCCATTTTGATTCCATACAGCATCGTACCGCGGGCGTATGGTGCCACGACCATTCCATCCTCCACTGCGGGGGATGCGATCGAGCGGAAATACTTGTTCTGCTCAGGGTTCAATGACCCGACTCGCCACAGCTCCTTGCCGTCCGCGGCTGAGTGAGCAGTGACATGGTCGGCCCCGACGACGACCAGAGTCTCTTCACCCTCGAATTTGGTCACGACAGGAGTCGAGTAACTCTGGTTCGCTTCTTCCGGAGCAGGGAGCTCGCGAGCCACCTTCCAGGCGACTTCTCCGGTGACTTTGTCGAAGGCTGCAATATATGAGGGGGAAGGCGCAGACTGCATGACGGTGATGACGACATGCTTGTCGGTCAGGACCGGGCTCGTACCCAGATCCCACCAGAGGGTGTCCTCACCGTATTCCTTCTGGAGATTCTTGTGCCAGAGGACTTGACCCTTGAGATCGAGTGCGGCGAAGTCACCGCTCTTGAAATACACAAAGACGTGCTGGCCATCAGTGACTGGAGAGGGGTTACACCCACTGCCCTTCTTATGCTTGCCAGGCTTCTCGTTGCCGACTTCGGTCTTCCAGAGCACTTCGCCCGTCTCGCGGTTCAGGCCCCAGACTTTGTTCTTGCCGTTCTGGTCATTCGCATCTCGCTCGGCACAGGTGAGCACGATGAGCGAACCGGTGATGACCGGCGTTGATCCCGCAGAACCCGGTAGCGGTGTTTTCCATTTGACGTGTTCGGTTGCCGACCACTGGGTGGGAAAGCTGTCACCTTGCGCGATCCCATTGCCCGCAGGTCCCCGCCAACCCGGCCAGTCTCCAGCTGCGATCACGCTGGACCAAAGCATCAGACCCAGAATCCAGTGACACCGCATTTGCACACTCGACGCAGAAAGGAGTTCGGAAATCAATCACTCCGAGTGAGTCCACAATTCACTCAGGCGACCTGTAATAAGATAGCTCGCAGCGAACAGGCTGGGGAGGGTCACGGATTGTCCCACACTCCGTCAAAGTTTCGAAACTCCCCAGGTCCCCAGTTCACAGTGCCCCAACTGCCGAACAGCGAATCATCTGGTCATAACGCTCTCCCTGAGCAAGAACCTTACACATGCCGTAACCACTGACGGGAACGGGATGTCTGACGAATGACAAAAATCGTTATGATCCTCCCACGCAGACCGCCCGTTTGCAGGTGAGTGCAGAAAAATCGATCCGAGTGATCGC
>QWOR01000135.1 GCA_003669575.1 Planctomycetota bacterium
ATTAAGGTCGCCTGGAAGCGTTCTTCGGTGACTCCGGGGTCCGAGATCTGTGCCGATTCCGAATACGTCGTGCTGATCCCACCGCTGCTCAATAAGCTGATTGTGTTGAGAGCCGCGGATGGATCGAAGGTCGCCGAACGCGAACTGCCTCGGGGGCGGATGGATCGCTTGCGGGCCGATTGGGGGAGACTGTTTTTCGTTCGCCGGGAGGTTCCAGCGGAAGGGGCCAGATCCGCAAAAACGACCTGGGCGATGTATGACCCGGCCCTCGATCGCGATGTCTGGAGCATCACACTGGCCGAGGGCTCACTCTGGGCACCGGTTGATGGTGAGGACATTGCTCTCCTCGAACCGGACGGCACGCTCCATCTGGTCGACGACCAGACTGGTCGCGTGCGATGGAAGACCAGTCTTCCCGCCCAGCCGCACCCGGTGCAGGAGTTCTCCGTGCATCTGGACGAGGTTCGCATCTACATTCACACCGCCCACAAGAAGCTTGATAACGAACCCGACATCAGTGAGCCGCCCATGTTCGGGACTCATTCCTCCGTGCGCGTGAATGGGCTGGCGATCGCACTCGACCGGCGGGATGGGACTGTTCAGTGGTCTCGTCCCATGGAGCAGCAGCTGTTCCGGCCTCACCTGCCTGTGGGCAGTGGAGTGCTGGCTTACTCCACCCTCCGCAAGCAGCCGCCCGGGCCGATGGCCGAGGAGTACTCCACCGAGGTTGCGTTCTTCAGTCGTCAGACTGGCGAACCACTGTTCAGCGAAAAATACCCGGGTGCCAGTGGTGGAGAAGCCTGGCGGCTCCTTCCAGACGGATCACTCCAGCTCCAGGTCGGCGGGCGTGAGTTCATGCTCACCTGGAAAGCGGATCCCAACAATAATTCCAAAGCCCCTGAACAGTCCGAACCACAACCCGAGGAACCTCAAGCTCCCATCAAACTCCAGTAGTTGCTCACTGGAATCCTGCCCGACCTGCCTGCCTCTCACTCGGTGGTCTGATCTGCCGAGACTTGAATGACACCCTGAATCGCCTGCCGGAGACCTGTGCGTGAATCCCATCGACGAACTCCACAAACTGTCGTCGTTGTTCCCTGACGGAGATCAGCTGTTCGAACGGGTTGAGCACATCCCCGCCTCGACGACACCCGAGCCCTACAAGACGCTGCTGGTTCATGAACACCACATGACGGTCACGATGGAAGTGTTCCACAAGTGTGGTGTCGATGTGCAGGTCGTGTACGAAGAGCTGCAGGAACCGCTCTACAATCGCGAAATCCTGCTGACGAAAGTCGGGTCGGGTGAAGTTGTGCAGTTTGGTCTGGTCCGTTTCAATCTCACGTTTGTCACTCCCGCAGTGAAGTCGGAGATCCTGTCGAAGGAGTTGCCACTGGGGCGAGTTCTCATCCGCCACAACGTGCTGCGGCACATTGATCTGGGGGCCATCCTCAAGATCACACCGGGGTCCGCACTTCAGAAACACATGCAGCTGCAGGATGCCTCCCCGGTCTATGGACGCCTGGCCACGATCTTCTGCAACGGCCATCCCGCGGTTGACCTGCTGGAAGTGGCAGCTCCGGTCAGGAGTTGAGTCCCGCTTCTGATCGGATCGACATTCTCCCACTCCACGAAGCGTCTGACGGGTGAGCCTGGTTGGATGCTTCAGTCTTGTCCTCGCGACGAACATTCACTCATGACTGACATTCTCTATTTCGGTGACACGACCCTCACGACCGCAGCGGCTTATCTCGCGGGTGTGTTGCACAAGAGTGGGTGGAGTTATCACTACACGCCCAGTAATTTGGCGGCGGACGCCTCGCTGTTTCAGAGTCCGGCCCGCGTCTACATCCTCAGTGACTATATTTCGGGCCAGCTTTCGCGACCGTTGCAGAGGGAGCTGGTCGAGCATGTGGCTGCGGGGTCGGGGCTGCTGATGATCGGTGGATGGGAGTCGTATCACGGCATGGGCGGTGACTGGGACGGGACTCCCGTGGCGGAAATCCTGCCCGTCGAGATCGGCCCGGTGGATGATCGCACGAACTGCGACCACCCCGCATTTGTGCAGGCGATCGACGAGTCGCACCCGATTACTCGCGGTCTTCCGTGGGGCACTCGTCCTCCGCTCATCGGTGGATACAACCGCATCAAAGCTCGCCCAGGTGCCACTCAGTTGTTACAGGTCGCCCGGTTCTCGGCGACTCGAACCGGGGATTCTTACTCACTGACTCCGGGACCGACCGATCCGCTGCTGCTGACCTCAACCCACGGGCGAGGTCGCGTCGCGGCACTCACGACCGACGTGGCCCCGCACTGGGTGGGCCCGTGGGTCGATTGGGGGCCAGAGCGAGTGAAAGCCCAAGGCCCGGGGGCTGGCGAAGTCGAAGTCGGCAATCTGTACGCTCAGTTCCTCCAGCAGCTGGTCGGTTGGACTGGAGGCTGGTTATGACATGGCGACCCGTTGTCAGGAAGCAGCCCGTGAATGGCGGCTCTCTCCATCAAGTTGAAGTCGCAGCATGATGGCAGACCAGCTCATCTCGAGACTGCGATCTCGCTGGCAGACGATCAATGGTCCGCTCAGTACGCGCGACCTGTGGGCGACACTCTGGAGTTCGCTTGGCCTTGGGCTGCTGTTGTTCAGTTACTTCCTCGTGCGACCGATTCGCGAGTTGCATGGCAGCCGTCTTGGCCCGGCGGGCTTAAGTCGGCTGTTCCTGATGACGTTTGTGGCTCTGCTGGTGATCACGCCGTTGTGGGGAATGCTGGTTCGCTTCTGTTCCAAGCGTTTCCTGCCGGTCGCCCTGATGACCGTCATCGCGGGCTCGCTCGTCGGGTTCGCCCAGCTGCTCCGCAATCCAGATTCGCCAGTGTGGGTGTCAACATCATTTTTCGTCTGGGTCAGCGTATTTAACTACATGATGGTGTCGCTCTACTGGAGTGTGATGGTCGATACGTTTACTCCCGAGTCTGGCCGTCGAACCTTCGGCATCATCGCAGCGGGAGGCTCAGCGGGTGCGATGCTCGGTCCGCTTGCCGCGAGCGTTCTGGCCACCCGCATGTCTTCTTCGTCGACGCTGCTACTGGCTGCGGGGCTGTTTGTCGTGGTGCCGGTGTTTTTGTTCTTCGTTCCGCGACTTCCAACGACCCAAGAAGCGACCGTGGCGAATGCCCGTCGGGAGCAAGACTCCATTATCTCGGGTCTCATCGAGACTGTGAACACGCCCTATCTGCTCGGCATCGCGGGTTACATGCTGATCGGAAGTCTGCTCGGATCACTGCTCTATGTGCACCAGTCGGGGGCCATTCAGAGAGCGATTCCGGATGAGGATCTGCGTCGCAGCTTCTTTGCCAACACTGATCTGGCGGCGAACATTCTGACGCTGGTGTTTGAACTGGTCGTCGCAGCACCTCTGCTGAGTTATGGCGGGCTTCGCTGGCCATTGCTGCTCCTGCCTCTCATTGGTGTGCTGGCGGCTCCGTTGCTGACGGTCTGGCCGTCGATCTACGCAATTGCAGCTGTGCTCGTGGTGCGACGAGCTACGGAGTACGGTCTGGCCAAACCGGCCCGTGAATTGCTGTTTACGGTGGTGACACAATCCCAGAAGTACAAGGCGAAGAACTTCATCGACAGCGTCGTGGCCCGCGCAGGGGATTCGATCGGCAGCTCGGTCAGCCACCTGGTTGTCACACAGAAATGGCCCCCCCTGGTGGCGCTGTGGATCGGTGTCCCTGTGTCACTGCTCTTTGCTGGTATCGGTGTCTGGCTGGCCCGCGAACAAAATATACGCACCACCCGCCAGTCCAGCTCCGCCTCCGCAAATTCTGAATCTGTGGAAATCCTTTAAATCTGTGGATCGAAATGCTTCTCGTTGCAGAAGGGCGTTCCGGATACCTGAAGAGAATGTGATCCACAGATTACGCGGATCTCACAGATCAGGGCAGGGGATGTCCAGTAGTTACGCTGCGTGGCAGATCGCTCCGTCACCTGTCCGAGCAGTTTGACGGGTCGGCGGAGTTAGCGGTATGCTCGCGATCCGGGAACTCTGTACGGTGAATGTGTCTTGATACCAGCGAATTCCCTTGAGACCAATGACATGCGGACGGGTGATTCAGGGATGATTGATCACTGCCATCGGGGCGATTCGCGACAGCGTTCCGCGTGGCCCCACGGATTACCGCGACCACTCTGCAGGTACTGCTGGCGAGTGATGGTCAGCGTCATCAGCTTCTGCACGCTTTCGCTGGTGACCTTTGCTGCAGAGCCGATCCTGCCGTTCATTGAGGGGCTCAGGGATCGCGGTTTTTACGACATCACACTGGTCTACCTCGACAAGCTCGAACAACGCAGCGACCTGCCCACTGAAATCAAAGAACGAATCCCCTATGAGCGAGCCCAGACACTGCTCGCGAGCGTGCGTGAGCTGAGCAGTGTCGATGCTCAGCGACAGCAGCTCGATGCGGCGGAAGCGGCGTTCGAACAGTTTGCGAAAGCGTCCCCGGGGAATCCGCTCGCCGCCACGGCGAATACATGGCGAGGTCGAATCCTGTTCGAAAAGGCTCGCGTTGAGATCTTTGAGTGCGACGATCCCGCTAACCAGACGAAACGTAAGGACTACCAGGCCAAGGCCCGCCGCCTGCTCAACGAAGCCCGCCGCCTCTTCGAACAAGCAGCCGCCCAGAACAAGAAGGCACTGGACGAGTTCCCCGCTTTCATACCGGAAGCCGAAGAAGAAAAGCACGCCGCCCGGACGAAGGTCGAGAACACCTACATCGAAGTCGTGTTCGAGATGGGGCGGTGTACTTACTGGGAGGCCCGCACCTATGACAAAGGCTCGAAGGATGCCAAATCGGCCTTGCAGAAGGCCTCGGCGGAATTCACAGACATGTACGAACGCACCCGCAACAATGCCGGGGGCAAGTTCGCCCGATTGTGGCAGGGGAAGTGTTTTGAGGAACTCGACCAGATCACCCAGGCACTCGGCGTCTACGAAGACCTGTTGACGCTGACGCCCGACACTGCCGTCAAAGCGACGCTATACGACCTCTCACTCCGATTCAAACTGATCTGTCTGAACCACGAGCAAAAGAAGGATTACCCGCTGGTGGTCACTCTCGCCGAGGAATGGCTCGGTTTGTACAGGGATCGGGCGAGAACGGAGGCGGGATACGGCATCGAGTGGGAGCTGTGCCGGGCACTCGAAAAGCTCGGAACCGATAGCTCGAAGTCGGAAAGCGAACGCAGCCAGGCCCTCAACAAGGCCCTGACTCACGCCCGCTCGCTCAGTCGGACTTCCGGTGAGTTCAAGGCTCCCAGCCAGGCATTGGTGCAGCGGCTGTTGCGATCACTCAATCGCAGCTCCGACGAACCGACCGACTTCGAGTCAGCCTATGGCATGGCGACCAAGCTGGCCGAGGACATCGAGCAACTGCGCCAGCAGATCGTCGCCGCTCAACAGGACGGCCAACTCGCCGAAGCGAAGTCCAAGCAGGCCACGCTGATCTCCAGTGCGGGACAGATGGCCAAGCTGTGCGACTATGCCTTGCGAAAAGCCAAGCCGACCACCGAATCGGCCGACCTGCATCGGGCGAGCGTGCTGCTGGCTTATGGCTATCTGTTGGAGGAGAAGTATCTGGAAGCCGCTGCGGTCGGCGAATTCACGATGCGCAACTTTGCGGAGAAGAGCCCGGACAATGCCAAGAATGGTGGCCTGCTCGCCATGTCCGCGTTCAATAATGCGTACAAGAAAGCCGAGAAGGGCAATCGCGAATTCGAAGCCCGCAAGCTGATCGAGATCGCCACTCGGATGGATAAACAGTTCCCTGACTCGGATCAGGCCAACGAAGCCCGCATCGCAGCAGCTGTGGTCTTCTGGGACGAGCGCAAGCTCGATTCTGCGGCGCAGTGGTGGGACAAGGTTCCCGCTGGAACTGCTCACTACGCGGGAGCCCAACTCAGCGCGGGGCAGGCCTATTGGGGACAATACACGACCAGTCTGAACCTGCCTGAAGAAAAACGTCCGACTAAAGAACAGTTCACTGCATGGCGCGAGCAGGCCGTTAAGCATCTGGAGGCAGGCATTGCCGAGCGGATGCAGACGACACCGGAAGACTCAGCCGCCCCCGACGATCTGGTTCGCGGAAAAATCACTCTGGCCCAGATTCGTAACCTCGATGGGGTCTATCACACGGAGGGGACCAAAACCGGAGCGATCGAGCTGCTGACCAAGGGGCCGCACTCAGTCGTTGATGCGATTGCTGTCCCCGCAGGGACCGACCGTCCCCAAACGCCCGGCAACCCCAAGAGCCGGGCGATTGCCAGCTTTGCCTATCAGCAACTGCTCAAGGCCCAGATCGGGGCTAAGGATCTTGATGCGGCCCGGGAGGCTCGCATCCAACTGGAAAATGTGGCTGGGTCTGAAGACGCCGAAGCACTCACACAGGTCTTCGTGGAGTTCGGTCAGGAACTGGAGAAGGAACTTGCCCAATTGAAGGCTGCGGGCAATGAGGATCGCGCCGAAGAGGTTCGAGACGGGTTCGAGACATTCCTCGATGACTTGTTCAAACGCGAGGATGGCCAGAGTTTCTCTTCGCTGTTCTGGATTGCAGAGACATTTACCAGCCTGGCGGAAAGCACGAGCGAGGACCGCGATCGGGCGCAATCTCTCTTTGCCAGTGCGGGCGAGGCCTATCAGAAAATTGTCGAGAAGGCCAAAGCCGACCCTGCCTTTGCCCAGCCCGACCAGTTGCTCTACAGCCAGATGCGTCTGGTGAACTGCAAACAGCTGCAGGGAGCGTTCGTCGAAGGGGAACGCTTACTGCACGAATTGCTCAAGGACAAGAAGGCTGCGGAATCACCGAATGCTCAGTTCACAGCTGCGAGCTTGTACCAGGCGTGGGGAGCCAGTTCGGAGCCCGATGCGTGGAAGAAGTACCAGATTGCGGTCCAGGGCTCGAAGACTCCTGTCGTGATCTGGGGCTGGGCCTACACCGCACAGAGATTGCAGCGAGTGCAAATGACCAAGCCCGATCCCCGGATCGCGGAACTGGAACTCGACGCACGCTACAACCTGGGCGTCTGTCAGTTGGCGTATGCTCGGAAGCAACCGACCCCCACTGAACGCACCAAAGCGATCTCTCTGGCCAGATCGGGGATCGAAACCTTTGCCCGTCTGTCGAAGTTCCTGCCCCCCGAACAGTTTGAGCGGTTCAACTCGCTGTACCGAGAGATCCAGACGGAAGCTGGCGTTGTTCCCGTTGACCTGATTGTCGGGACCGGAAAGGGGACAACCCTCCCCAAGGCAAAACCCGTCGACCCCGGAGCCGTACCTGTTCCCCAAGCTGCGAACAACCCAATCGCTGCATCCACAGATTTGACCGTGCCACCGCAGCCACCTGTATCAGAGACAAACTATCTCACGATCGCGCTGATGAGTCTGGTGGGCATTGCAGCTGTGGCTGGGATTCTGTTGATGACACGGCGAAAACCACGCGGCCGATATGCCTCGAAGCGAACAACGTCGCACGCTGTACCTGCTCCGGGATATCAACCCGATCTCAATTTGGAGGCGTTAGAAACTCCTCCACGTCGCCCTGCGGCCACAGCTCCGAAAGCTCCCGCGAAGCCAACAGCTCCGCCATCGCCTCCGACTCAGCCGCCACCACAGAAGCCCAAGCCCACACGGCTACCGAATCGTCCGAAGGCTGATGAATCTTAATTCACGCAGCCCGGCATGACAGAGCACTTCGCCCAAATACCGCGGCACTGACCACACTCAACATGACGATTCCTTTCGCGAGTTTCCCCATGACACGAACATGGTTGACCACCGCAGCTGTGGCACTGATGCTCTGGCCAGCCACGGCGTTCTCGATCGATACCGTCACCCGTCGTGGCGCTGAGCGTCCCGTCGGGGGGACCGTGAAATCGATGACCAAGACGGAAGTCGTTGTCTTTCAGAAGGTGGGCAACAAGGAGGAGACGATCCCGGCCAATGAGATCGTTCTCGTCGACTGGGATGCCGAGCCGGCCGAGTTCGGGCTGGGGCGGGGGCATGTCGACGCCGGGAACTACACCCAGGCCATGGAGCAGTTGGCGCTGGCC
>QWOR01000134.1 GCA_003669575.1 Planctomycetota bacterium
CGTCCCCAGGATGAAAGCCGCCTGGTGCCGGAAGAGTGTCTCCGACTCTTTCGAGATCTCGATGATCCGATTCGTCAGCTCTGACATGTTGATCGGCTTCTTGCGATCGACGAACGCCCGACCGCAGATCACCGCCAATGAGTTCAAGGCCTGCTTGCGGATTTCACGATCACGCGATCCCTCCGTCGCCGTCAATAACACTGGGACGGCTGATTCAGGGACATCGACAAGCCCCACAGCTTTCAACATATAGTCAGTCTGCTGAAGCTCCTCTTCATTGGGGGTTGTCTTCTTGAGGAGATCGCTCAGGACATCCGTCAGGGCCGTGGCGACTTCGGGAGTCGAGGCCAGCTGCTGACCTTTCTCCTTGCGCAGGGCGTCGTCCTGCAGGACCTGAGCCAGTGTCAGCGCTGATCTCCAGCGGACGTGGCTATTCTCGCTCTTGACATCGGTCACCAGCTGTCGCCAGTCGGCCTCGCCGGATGCTAACCGACCGAACAACACGTACACCGCCACGATGATCAAAACGATCACTGCGGGCACGACGAACAACTGGACGATGAAACCGGCGGACGGCGGTTGCACTTCTGGCAATGCGGAATCAGGCAAGCCGCCCGGACCGTTTTCCTCGTGAGGAACCGTCCAGCGATCTTTGTAGAGTGATTCAGGATTCTGGTCGTCGCCGGGTGTTTGTGTGGACATGACTGCTGCGAAGCGTTGTGTGGTGTGGTGTGGACGAAATAGAGAGTGGCCAGCGTCAGCCCGCCGAGGCGTGGAGCATCATGCCGTAAAAATCCATCAAACTGTTTTCCAGTGCCGGACAACCTCCTGCGTCCGACCCTCGATCATCATCACTCGACATCAACCGATCTGTGTGGCTGTGCAGGCAAATTCGAGTCGACAGCTGACTTTACCATTCGAGGTGACTTTCCCCTTCAAGTAGAAAGTGTTCTGCAATCGCTCGGTGATCTCGACTTCCATTTCGATCGTCTGGTTCGGACGCACCATCGAGCGAAACTGGACGTTGTTCAGCCGCGTGACCACGGGAGCCATGTCGGTTCCAGTGGGCAGGAGCTGCGAGATCAACACCGCTGAGGCCTGGAACGCTGCCTCGCACTGGATCACTCCGGGGAGGATCGGGAAGTGCGGGTAGTGGCCTCGAAACAGGTCCAGATTCTCAGGCAGGAATTTCCTGGCCACGATACGGGTGTCCGAGATCTCGGTCACTTCATCGAGCCATAGGAACGGATCCCGATGCGGGATGAATTGCTTAATCTCGTCGAGCGTCATGGGAGAAGAGAGTGGTTAGTTTTCAGTGGTCAGTTTTCAGTCCGGAAGATGAATGGGCAACTTTTCATTGGCAACCCCTTCCGCAGCAGAAGCCTCAAAGACTCTTGCTGAAAACTGAGAACTGACCACTGAAAACTTCCTCAAACTTCCTCAGAACTTCCATCCATCAGGTAACACAGTACGCCGAGGAACGACAATTATCCCGTCCCGAACGACCAGCGGACCGCGTTCCCCATTCTCGGGAAAACCGGGCGGCAGTTTGATGACACAGTTCGCTCCGATCGAGCAGTTCTTGTCGACGATCGCCCGTTCAATGATCGTGCCGGGGCCAATCCCCAATTCGGGCTGCCCTTCCACATGGTTTGCCCGGATGTCGTGCCGGAAATAGTCGGCCCCCATCAGGACCGAATCCTTGATCTGAGCATTCGCCCCGATCGTCGATCGCAGTCCGATCGAACTGTTCTTGATGACCGCGGCAGCCTCAATGGTACAGCCGTCAGCGATCATGCTCCGCAGGACGGTCGCACCTTCGATTCTCGTCGGTGGGAGAAAACGGGGACGGGTGTAAATCGGAGCCTTGGCAACTTCCAGGGCAAAGGGTGGGTTCGGACCGGCGAGAGCCAGGCTGGCTTCGTAGAAGGCCCGAATCGTTCCGATGTCTTCCCAGTATCCATCGAAGAGATGCAGCTGAACTTTGCGGGCCCGGATTGCCATCGGGAAGACTTCCTTACCGAAGTCCTCGTACTCCGTCTTCTCCAGCAGGTCGACCAGAGTCTCGCGGTTGAACAAGTAGATACCCATGCTGGCGATAAAGTCGCGACCGTGGCTGACGATGCCGTGGGAGTCGATCCATTTGGGATCGGTACGCACCAGCTTCAGCTCTTCTTTGGTCTTGGGCTTTTCGAGAAAGCCTTCGACACGGCCCGAGTCATTGACTCGCATCACACCGAAGCCCGCAGTCTGCTCCTCGTTCACCGGGAGCCCGGCAATCGTCACATCGGCATTGGCGGCCTCGTGCTCTTTCAGCATCTTGGCAAAGTCCATCCGGTAGAGCTGGTCGCCCGACAGGATCAGGACATAGTCAATCCCGGGCTGTTTCAGGTGGCGCAGCTGCTTCCGCACAGCGTCAGCGGTTCCCTGGTACCAGTCGGCCCCCTCGTTCGTCTGCTGGGCAGCCAGGATCTCAACGAACCCGCCATTGAACGAGTCAAAGGTATACGTCTGGCGAATATGCCGGTGGAGGCTCACCGAATTGAACTGTGTCAGCAGATAGATCCGCTGGATACCACTGTTAATACAGTTCGAGATCGGAATATCGATCAGCCGGTACTTTCCGGCCAGGGGCACAGCTGGCTTTGACCGTTCGCCAGTCAGCGGCAAAAGACGAGTCCCTTTCCCTCCCCCCAGAACGAGACAGACAACGTTTTTCATGGGGTAGGCTCCTGCGGCGACTCTGTAGGCGATGAAGTCCCAAACAATGCCGAAAACCTCATCGATAGCAAGTAATGTACCTGAGTGACGCCAGTTCCGGGAAGGCAGCACCAAGAGATCAAAAAAGACTCATCCCTATGAGTCTCACAGCTGCCAGATCATGACCAAGGGCCACACTGCCCGGCAACGTAGCCATGCAGATTGCCAGAGTTGGCAACCTGTTTCCGCGATTCCGGGAAAACCCTCTCTGCACATCCTTCGCAATCTGACCAGTCCCACGTCCACCGCTCGACGGATGGCCCCAGGGTGGGAATTCACTCGTGAAATCCCAGCACACCTTGTGCGAACGTCCCCAATAGTCCCCGCAGAAGTTCATCTACAGCGGCCTCGAAATCGCCCCGCTCTCATCACCCTCTTGTATCTGTGTCAATCTGCGTCATCCGTGTCCCAATTTGACACTCATCCCCCTTAATCGATTGGAGAGCTGAAGAGGAAAGGGGACGCAAATCGAAGGGGTGCCATGGATGCAGCAGACGATACTCGGTCCAGGTCTTGCTGCGACCAAGCCTCAGGGGCAATTGACTAAAATCCCTTCCAGTCGAGGATCACCTTCCCCGACTGACCGGAACGCATGGCGGCGAAGCCCTTCTCAAACTCGGTGGCGTGGAAACGGTGGGTAATCACCGGGTCGATTTTCAGCCCCCCCTGCAACATGACGGTCATCTTGTACCACGTTTCGTACATCTCTCTTCCATAGATCCCCTTGATTGTCAGCATGTTGAATACCACGGTATTCCAGTCGATCGCCATCTCTTTTTCAGGGATGCCGAGCATCGCGATCTTACCCCCATGTGCCATGCTCGAAACCATGTCGCGAAAGGCACTCGGGTTTCCGCTCATTTCGAGCCCCACATCGAAGCCCTCTTTCATGCCGAGTTCCTTCTGCACATCGGCCAGCTTCTCGGTGCGCACATCGACAACTCGATTGGCCCCCATTCTCCTGGCCAGATCGAGCCGCCAAGGGTTCACGTCGGTCACCACGACGTACCGCGCCCCTGCATACTGAGCAATCGCGGTTGCCATGCAGCCAATCGGTCCCGCCCCCGTGATCAGCACATCCTCACCCAGCAGATCAAAGGACAATGCGGTATGTACTGCGTTTCCAAACGGGTCAAAGATCGACGCAATATCCCGGTCAATCTTCGGGTCGTGGTGCCACACGTTCGTCTGGGGAATCGAGATGTACTCGGCGAACGCTCCCGGTCGGTTTACTCCGACGCCAACCGTATGCGCACACAAATGCCTTCGCCCCGCGAGGCAGTTCCGACAGTGTCCACAGACGACATGCCCCTCCCCACTGACGATCTCGCCGGGGAAGAAATCTTTGACACTCGCCCCGACCTCGACAATCTCACCGACGAACTCATGCCCCACCACCATGGGCACCGGGATCGTCTTCCGGGCCCAGGCATCCCAGTTATAAATATGAACATCAGTCCCACAGATCCCTGTCCGATCAATGCGGATCAGGCAGTCAGTCGGTCCGACTTCCGGCACCGGCACATCTTCGAGCCAGAGACCGACTTCGGCATGCTTCTTCACGAGAGCTTTCATGAGGACTCGATGGTGACTCGGTTGCGTGACCTCTAAGTCGGGGAGGGTCACTGGCCCATAGCTTCCACATCTTGTTTACCGAACACTCGCGACGCTATACTAGACACACAAGTTCCACCTTGCAAGACGACCATTCCACGATGCTGAACAATGGCCCGCACTCCCAACAAACCCGATGAATCGCCCAGCACGCTCCCCGAGCGGCTGAAACAGCTGCGATCGGATCGAGGCTGGTCGCTGGAACAACTGGCCCAGCTATGCGATGTCAGCCGGTCAATGCTCAGCCAGATCGAACGAGGCCAGGCGAACCCCACACTCGGAGTCGCGCTGCGGATCGCCTCGGCATTTCGCCTGACGATCGGCGAGTTGGTGGGTGAGTCGACGCAGCCCGGATCAGCGATCCACGTCATTCGCCAGGATGACCCGACACACCACTTCCGCTCAGACGAGGATGTCAGCATCCGCACGCTCTCTCCACTGAATCTGGAGAAGGATGTCGAGTTCTATGAGGTTGCTCTCAAGCCGAACAGCGAGCTCAAGAGCGCTGCCCACTTCGGCGGGACGCGTGAGTTCCTCACTGTGCATCAGGGAAGGGTCCGAGTCGACTCAGCTGGAGACACCACCGAACTGAATCGTGGAGACTCCGCCAGTTACCCCGCCGATGTCGCCCACCGGATCGTGAACGTGGGGCGAACCGAGGCCATCGTGTTCCTCGTCGTGATCTATAAGTAGACTGGAAAGCCCAGCGGTTGCAACCGCTGGGCTTTCATAAGTTCGAGCTTGTCTTCAAACAAAATCTGCCATGCACTTCCCCGAACAACCTCTTGATCTGCTCGTTGTCGCTCCTCATCCGGATGATGCCGAGATCAGCGTCGGCGGCACGATCCTGGTCAGTCGCCTGAAGGGCATGCGGGTCGGTGTTCTGGAGCTGACGAGCGGCGAGCCAACTCCTTTCGGTACAGCCGAGATACGGGTCCGCGAAACCGCAGCGGCGACCAAGGTGCTCGACTTGACTTGGCGAGGCAATCTCGGTCTGCCGAATCGCAAGCTCCAGCCTGACCTCGACGCGCGATGGCGTCTGGCCGAGGTCTTCCGCCAGACCCGTCCACAGATCATCCTCGCCCCCTACCCCGAGGACGTGCACCCCGATCATGTCGCGGCCAGTCAGCTGGTCGATGACGCCCGGTTCTGGGCCAAGCTCTCGCGGAGTGATCTCCCAGGCGAGGCATTCTGGCCACCGAAGTTGTATCACTTCTGGAGCATCCATCTCCGCATCCATCCCAAACCCTCATTTGTGATGGACATCAGCTCCGTCATCGATCGCAAGATGGAAGCTGTCCGCTGTTACAACAGCCAGCTGATCGAACAGCGTTCGCGCGAGTACCCGACGCCGCTCGATGACATCCGCGACCGTGCCAGGTACTGGGGCTGGACTATCCACACCGCGTTCGGTGAACCGTTCGCAAGTCGCGAAGAGATTGGCGTGAGCGATTTGCGGTCACTTCTGGATTAAGCGGTAAGCGTCACACCGACTTGAGAAACCGGTCGATTCGAAAGCGGTCGATCGGGAGTTGGCTGCGTCCTGACTCCGACAGATCGGCCAGGATCTCGCCGATCACAGACGCAAATTTGAACCCGTGACCCGAGAACCCAGCCCCGAGGACCACTCGTGGATGCTCCGGGTGGACATCGAGAATAAAGTGACGGTCCGGCGTCACCGTATACATGCACACCGCATGGTGCAGCAGCCGACCTGCAGCTGCGGGAATATACCTTTCCAGGAACTTTCGACAGTCGCTTTCATCCTCGGGGAGCGGTTCTCGCTGCGGGTGAAGAGGGTCTGCGACCGGGAGTCCGCCGTCGTGCCGGGCGAGCTTATGCCCGCGAGAATCAGTCATCGGAAACCCGTAGTAGAAGCCACCCGGACTCTCGACCATGTAGATCGGGAATCGGTCTCGACGCAGGCGCTCGGGCTCGGCCACCTCGAACCACAGCAGCGGTTTTCGTAACACCTCCAGCGGCAGTCCCAGCTCTGCCATCACCTGGCCAGCCCATGCTCCGGCCGTGATGATGAGCCGGTCGGCCGCATATCTCCCGTGAGTTGTCTCGACCTCGACGCCCGATCGAGTCGCCTGCCAGCGGAGAACACGTTCCTCCGCCTGTAGTACCGCCCCAGCTTCTCTCGCGGCATCGAGGTAAGCCCGCACACACTCCTCGACGTACAGATACCCGGCATGTGGCTCGAACGCTCCGTCGTAATCGCTCGGCACGCGGAACTCTGGAAACCGGTTGTGAAGGTTGGCGTTGCTAAGTGTCTCGATCGGCAGGCCATGTTCCCGCGCTGCCTGGGTCACTCCCGCTACGACCTCTCCACCCGGCGGCGACAGACTCAGTACTCCACACTCGACAAACAGCCGCGCCCCACTCACCTGCTCGAGGTCATACCACCGGTCATACGCGCGGCGGAGCAGTGGCACGTAATCGGGGTGTTCGTAGTACGCCTGCCGGATCACACGTGTCTGGCCATGCGAGCTGCCACGATCATGTACCAGCGGAAACTGCTCGATCCCCAGCACCCGCTGTCCGCGTCTCGCACATTCAAAGACCGTCGACGCCCCCATACCGCCGAGACCAAGCACGATGACATCATACATCGGGATGTTGACCGCCATACTGTGGCTCTGGTTCGGTTTCTGGTTTCGCGGACACTTCGAAAATGAACCGACAAGAATGTCTGTTCCGAATGTCGATTGATTGTCGGCCCGCTCTACTTCAGCGAACGCACAAACTCGATCAGATCAGCAATATCCTGCTGCGAAAGATCCTTTTCCAGCCCATCCGGCATGAGCGACTTGCTCGTGCTGCGCAGCTCTTCAATCTCGTCTCGCAGAACCGATTCCGATTTCCCCTCTGCCGCAAGGAGTGTAATGCTGCTCCCCGTTTCGGTGGCCAGAATCCCGGTGAGGCTGCGACCTGCAGTCGTGACGGCGACGTAGTTCAGGTACTTCCCCTCGACCGCAGCGCTCGGATCAAGGATCGCCAGCAAGAGTGACTCCGGTGACTTGGTGGTCAACGACGCGAGGTTCGGCCCGACGGCGTGTCCGGTCTCTCCCTGCTTGTGGCAGGTCGTACACTTCTTCCCGAACAACGCTTGTCCCCGGGCGACATCTCCTGTCAGCTTGAGGACTGGCTGATTGGCCTTCAGCACCTGCTGCCGATCTGCCGAGGCAGTGACCTGCAGCACCTTCTTCAACCGCTCCCGCAGTTGTTCATCCCTTGTCGTCAGCAGTCGTTCCCGCAGAGTGGCATCGATCTCGGATGCCGAAACCGACTGGTTCTCCAGCTGATCCACCAGCGCCAGCAGCCATTCCTTACGACTGGCAACCACGGACAGGATCTGCGTCCGCAGCGACGGAGCGTGTGACTTCCATCCAGACAGCAGTGACATCGCCAGAGCCGGATCACTACGCCCCGCAACCTGCTCCACGATCGCCTGCTGCACCACTGCGGGAGTCCGAGGGGTCAGCAGTGAAGCCAGTAAGTCTCGATCGCTTTCCATCTTGTCCGGCTCGCGGAACAAGAGCGCAGCTGCGGCGCAGCGGAGAGCTTCCGGTGCTTCGGGGTCAGCCACAATCGTTCGTGCCCGGTCCAGTGTCGTGTTCACCCGATCGCGATCGGCCGACGCAAGTTGCTGGAGGGTCACGCTTCCACCGTGGAGGCTATCGAGCCACATTGCCAGGCTCGCCAGTTGCCATGC
>QWOR01000278.1 GCA_003669575.1 Planctomycetota bacterium
ACAGATCGAGAAAACACGTGGCCTGAAAGCAGGCGAGATCGTCAGCCGGATGGTCGAAGCGGGCGACACGCCAATGCTGGCCGAGTACACCGTCGTCGATGTCCGGCGTTCTGCGGAGGATGTCGAGGTACTCCTCAAGGAGCACGGGATTCAACCACTCGTCCCTCCAGAAACCAAAACACTGGATGCTGCTCAATCCTCATCCGTGAAGGTCGATGCCGCGGCTCCGCTCCGGGTTTACCTCCTTGATGCCGAGTCAGTCTCCCTGAATACGGCGATCATGGAATGCAAAGCCCTGCAGGAAGTCGTGGCCACGAATGTCGATTCATTCTCGATTCCGACCACCGCAGAAGCGAACACTTCCGGGAATACTTTGCGATCCTATCCAAGTTTTATCGATTCCCCGACTCCAGGAATCACTCCCGATACGTCGCTGTATAGCTCGCCGGTATCAGAGCCACTCGATCCGGCGTCCCCAGCTGCGAAGCTACAGCAGATGCCGAGCAAACAGGACGCGAGAGCAGCGAAGGAGCGGAGAAAGTCTCAGCTGCCGCCTGGCGCGCCCCCGATTTCGACGGACGAGAAGAGCAACTCAACGATCGCAGCGGTTCTGGCCAAGTCTGTACCAACGGTGATTGCGGGGAATTCACTTGTCGTCGAGAACAGCGTGGAAGTGTACGCCGAGCTGCAACACCTAATGAATCAACCCAAGCTGGCACCACAGCAGAGCGACAGGGCACAAATCGTCCCGTCAGAACCGATTCGCCCGGGAGTGTTGGAAACCCGGGTGAAAGACGACTTGAACGCTGTCTCCCGCCCGGAATCACAGAAAATGTCGATGAACTGGAACAACCAAAGCTTGCCCCAGCAGCAACAGCAGGCAAATCGTAATCGCCAGCGCGCGTTTCTCGTACTGCGATCTCAGTCCTTAACCCAGCCGCCGGTACCACCTCAGCCAGTTCCACTGCAGCCAGCAGACTGAAAGCACAGCCCGGGCAGAGACGTGCGTCCCTCCTGGCCAGTGTATTCTGCGGAACTCGCCCTGAATTCGCCCTTCTCTTTCGGATTTCGAGAGGATGGAGCGGCTAGACCAACGCGTTGCCCCCGTATTACCCAACTCTGGGCCGGATTCCATTTCTCGCTGACTCGAGTGGCAAACAGCAGCTAGACTTAGGCTGCTTTTCCACGACATCAATTTCGAGTCAGCTTGATGCCCAGTTTCGCCGAACTCTACGCCCATTTATCCACCCACAATCAGTGCCATCTTCTGCAGTGGTGGGACCATTTGGACCAAAGGGCACGTGATCGATTGGTCGCGCAGCTAGAGTCGATCGATTTCCCGTTGATCAGTCGGCTGTCTCATGAGGGACATGAGGACTGCTCCTCCGGGCGAGATCGTGCCGCGCGGGCCACACCGCCGACGCAGCTGATCGCACAACCGAAATCACCTGAAGACCGCGACCTGTGGCAACAGGCGACCGCGCGCGGTGAATCGCTGCTGCAGGATGGCGTCGTCGGAGCCATTCTGGTCGCGGGTGGCCAAGGCACGCGGCTCGGATTCGACAAGCCGAAGGGCATGTTCCCGATCGGGCCAGTGTCGCAGCGATCGCTATTTCAGGTGTTCTGTGAACAGCTGCTCGCCCGGGGACGGAAGGCGGGGACGGTGATCCCGTACTTCGTGATGACCAGCGATGCGACTCACGATGAAACGGTCGCCTTCTTCGAGGAAAACCATTTCTTTGGTCTGAAGTCTCGCGATGTTTACTTCTTCCGGCAGGGAAAACTTCCAGCGGTCGATGACCAGACGGGACAGATTCTGCTCGCGGACAAAGGTGAAATCGCACTGAGCCCCGATGGCCATGGTGGGATGGTCAAAGCGCTGCGGACAGCTGGTCTGCTCGACGAGATGCGAGAGCGTGGAATCGAAACGCTGTATTACCACCAGGTCGACAACCCGACAGCAATCGTCTGTGATCCGGCATTTCTCGGGCTGCATGAAATGCACCAGTCCGACATGAGTACCAAGGTCGTCAACAAGGTCTCCGCCGAAGAGAAGATGGGGGTGCTGGTCAGCGTCGATGGCCAGACCCAGATCATCGAATACAGCGACATGCCCGTCGCCCGCACGCGGGAAGTCGAACCAGACGGCACGTTGCGATTTCGGGCTGGCAATACCGCCATGCATGTCGTGCGACGAGGATACCTGGAGGAGCTGGTCGACCAGGGACGCGACCTGCCATACCACCGGGCTCACAAGCCGGTTCCGTATCTGGCCCCCACCGGCGAGCGGATACAGCCCGAGCCGACGGCAAAGAATGCTTACAAGTTCGAGCAATTCATCTTCGACATACTGCCGATGGCTGCCACAGCTCTCGTTGTCGAGGCTGATCGCGCTGCTGAGTTCAACCCGGTCAAGAATCAATCGGGAGCCGACTCACCTGACACTTCACGAGCCGCGATCTGCCGCCTGAACCGTGAAGCACTACGGGCGATGGGGGCTAAAGTGCCCGACGACATCCAAGTCGAAATCAGCCCGCTGCTCGCCCTGCACGAACTGGGGCTCGTCACAAAGATCAAGCCGGACCAACCGATCGCCGATGGAACGATTCTGACACCGTGAAATAAAAACTCGCTTCGAAGCAACCCACTTCACCGACTCGAAACGCCACACTGCCCTCGGGCTTACGCCTTCGATTCGTCGACTTCCATTCCCAACTGTCGCATCTTGCGATAGAGGTTCGATCGATGCAGGCCGAGAACGCGGGCTGCTTCGCTCATGTTGTTCTGGACGCGTTTGATGGCCCGCTTGATGTATTCGATCTGAAAGCGGTCGCTGGCTTCAGCCAGTCCCAGTCCTTCGGCGAGGTCCTGGAACGCGTCTTTCTGGGGGCTCAGGATAAAGGCGAGGTCGCTGACCTCCACGATCTTGCCAGCTGACAGGAACGCCACCCGCTCCATCAGGTTTCGCAACTCACGAACGTTTCCCGGCCAGGTGTGGGACTGCATGCGTTTGCGGGCATCGTCGGCGAACAGCAGTTTCGGGCGGTTTGCCTGACGACAGAAGCGGGTCAGGAAGTGGTCAGCCAGCGGAATCACATCCTCAGGCCGATCACGCAGTGGCGGGATCTCGACAGTGACAACGCTCAGACGGTAGTAAAGATCCTGACGGAACTTTTTCTCGCGGACCATCTCCGTCAGATTGGCATTCGTCGCGGCGATCACGCGGACGTTGACCGGAATCGACTGCGTTCCGCCGACTCGGGTGATGACTTTCTCTTCCAGAACTCGCAGCAACTTTGCCTGTCCGCCAGGAGACATGTCGCCGATCTCGTCGAGAAAGAGTGTCCCTCCCTGTGCGAGCTCGAACTTGCCGATGTGCGTCGCGTGGGCGTCGGTGAAGGCTCCCTTCTCGTGTCCAAAGAGTTCGCTTTCCAGGAGTGTCTCGGTCAGGGCAGCGCAGTTCACGGCGATAAACGGATGCCCCGAACGTGGCCCCCGGTAGTGGAGTGCTTGAGCCGCGACTTCCTTGCCGGTTCCACTTTCGCCGGTGACGAGTACAGGCAGATCGGTGGCTGCCAGGCGTTCGATCGTCCCGCGCAGAGCCAGTATGGCGGGGCTTTCGCCGATGATGTTGGAGCTGCCAGTGACCTGCTCTTTGAGTTGGCGATTGCTGCGCACCAGCAGGTCTCGCTCCTGAGCATTCTCCACCGCGACGGCGACCTGAATCCCGAGCTGGTAGAGGGCTTCTTCGTCATCGTCGGTGAACAGCCCGTCGTTCTTATTGATCAGTTCGAAGGCCCCGATCCGTTGGCCGTCTGCATTCACCAGCGGCACACACAACAGGGTGCGAGTCCGGTATCCCCCCTTGTGGTCGACACTCTTGTCGAATCGCGGGTCGGCATAGGCGTCGTCGACACGGACGGTTTTGCCCGTGTGAATGACCTGGCCGACGATGCCACGATTGTCCGGAAGCCAGAGCTTGCCGCCCTCGACACCGAGGGCAGGGCAGGCCACCAGCTGTTTCTGATCACGGTCCCAGAGAAAAATGCTCGCCCGGTCTGAGTTGAGGAGACGAGTGGCTTCTCTGGCGATCAGTTCCAGCAACTCCTGGGGCTCGCGAGCCGAAGCGAATGTTCTCGCAATCTCCAGAGTGGCTCGTAAACGATCAAGTCGCCGGGACAGCTTCTCCGTCGTGCCTAGAAATCCCGACACATGGGAAAAAATTCGCCCGACCAGTAACAGCTCCGGCAACTGGACCTCTGACAGCCTGCCTCCGGAGAGGCAGAGGACGCGATGATCGCCGGGAGCAAAGGGAATGACTGCTGATGTGTCTCCAGACACAGCGCTGCATCCTGCGGCATCGCGGTCGAGTGCTTCATCCATTAACTGGCCCGGCAGGCCACTTCTGGGACGGATTCCATGTTCCGAAAGCACGGTCCAAGGCGGAGTTCGGGACGCAATTCCCGCCCATTGCACGTTGAAGTATGTCCCAATTTGCGGCAGGGCCACTGCTGCGAATTGCCCAAAATCAGAGTGAGAACACGACAGCGCCGCTAATCGGTCACACAGCTGGGCCAATCCAAATTGAGGATTTGCGTGATTTAGCAGTGGGTGTTCTTGCCAATTGAGCCACCGAGTAGGCATTTCAGACTCCATTTTGCTTGTGTGCCGACTCCAATTCGATCACACCGGGGATTGTACGGATGTCGAACAGACAACTTCAAGACCCTGATGTGTCATCAAGTTCAATTTGGCACGCTGTGTGCATATGCAGAACTCCACGTGAACTCAAGGGGGGGAGGGTCAAAAAATAATCGCTCCACATGCGAACCTTTTTTTGATCCAAGCTTCTAGTTTTTACGTACTGAGTAGGAGGGATGGTTCATCCCTCGAAAAATCAAACAAGAAGTGGCGACATCGTCGCAGATGCGACACACCAGGAAGTCGCCGTCTCCCGAGCAACTCCTCTCAAGACGAGAGTTGAGTCCCGGATGTTGGGAGGATTCCAACCATGACCCGCTACAGCCATCCCGCTCTTCGACAGCTCACCGAACAACTGACTCGGTTCAGTCCGATCGATGTGCGCGTTCAACAGGTTGACCGTGCCGAAAGCCTCGTGACTGAAATCGACGAAGCCACCGAATACACCTATCCCGAACTGGTCGAGAAGATCACGGGATACCGTTCCGATAAGTACCCGGATCTGAAGATTGACGGGGCGACGGTCATTCATGACATCCGCCTGCTGGTCGAAGATCTGTCTGCCAGTGCGAATCTGCCTGTCGATCAGGCAGGCGAACAGGTCCTGACTGTGGAAGACCTCAGCCGGAAGTACAACGTTTCGACCAAAACCGTCGACCGTTGGCGCAAGCGGGGTCTCATCAGCCGCCGTTTCAAGTTCGGCAACCGAACGCGAGTCGGCTTCCTGAACTCGTCGGTCGAGCGATTCGTCACTCAGCATGAGGACGAGATCCAGCGGGGCACGCGGTTCTCCCAGCTCTCGGAAGATGAGCGGGAGGATATTGTCCTGCGAGCTCGCAAGTACGCCCGCACCGGAGCCTGCCCTTCGGCAGTCAGCGAACGTCTGGCCCGCCATTTTGGCCGGTCCCCCGAAACCATCCGCTATACCCTGAAAAAGTATGACGCGGACCATCCCGAGAATGCGATTTTCCCAAACGCCCACGAACAGCTGTCCGACGATCAGCGGACCGAGATCTACAACCGGTACCGTCGCGGGACTTCCGTCGACCTCCTGGCTGGGGAATATTGCCGGACCAAGGCGTCGATTTACCGGATCGTGACCGAAGAACGGGCTCGACTGCTGTTCGATCAGCCGATCGACTTCATGGACAACCCGGCCTTCCGCTCGCCAAACGCAGATCGGGAAATCCTGTGCCAGGCACCGGAAAACGACCAGAAGGCAGGTAAAGTTAAGCCTCCTCCGGGCCTGCCACCTTACCTCGCCAGCCTCTACTCAATCCCGCTCCTCAACAGGGAGCAGGAGGCCCATTACTTCCGGAAGTTCAACTACCTGAAGTATCGGGCTCACAAGTTGCGTGATCGGATCGACCGCCAGCACCCGAAAGCGACCGATCTGGAACTGCTCGAACAGCTGCTGGAGCAGGCTCAGCAGGTCAAGAACTTTCTCATCCGCAGCAACCTGCGGCTGGTGGTCTCTATCGCCAAGCGGCACATGACAGCCTCGTCGAACTTCTTTGAGATGGTCAGCGACGGCAACATGTCACTGTTCCGGGCGGTCGAGAAGTTCGACTTCGCTCTCGGCAACAAGTTCTCCACGTACGCCACCTGGGCGATCATGAAGAACTACGCCCGGTCGATTCCCGCCGAATACACGCGTCAGGACCGGTTCCGCACCGGGAATGACGAGATGTTCGACTACTCGACCGACGATCGTCGCAACCCCTACGAAGATCAGCGGACGAACGAGCAGCAGCACAACGTGATCATGTCGATCCTGCAACAGCTGGAAGATCGGGAGCGGAGCATCATCATCGAGCGTTTCGGCCTCGATGACGGCACCGAGCCCCTGACTCTGGAGCAGGTCGGCGAGCGTCACGGAGTGACCAAGGAACGCATTCGCCAGATCGAAACCCGGGCCTTGCAGAAGATCCGGAAGATCGCCAGCGAAGAGCACCTGGAAATCCCCGGCGTATAGTCCGCAGGGAACATGAGTCGCAAACATATTCTCAACGACCGGCCAGGGTGACCTCGCCGGTCGTTGTCTTTATTTCGTCAGGCCCCCGAAGCGGACCGAAAGTGCCTTATGAGTTAACACAGATTGCCGAAGTTGGGTCGCGCACTTTGACATTTCATCATCGCCCTGCTGAGCTTTGAGGACCACCGGCTAAGGCTTCGATGGTGTCTCTGCCGTAGACGGTAAATTGACGACCGCAAGATATTTCTCAGGTTCCTTTAGAACCTGACTGTAACACCCTGGGCAGCAAACAAAGAGTGTTGTATTCCCCACTGTCATCTTGATCGGCTCCTCCTTGCTGCCTAATTCCTCATTCGTCACAGGACATATCTTCTGCTTCGAGACGAGTCGCCGATCCTCCGGGCTCAAACTCGCCAAACCGGGAGGGACGACCTCAGTCCCCTCTGCGGGCGACTGACTCACTGTGGGTGGGATCTCGTCAGCGCATCCAACGACACCAAGAATCGTCACAAAAATCAGAGACCTCCAACTCGGGATCATGTTCAACTCCAAGAGCGAGGGCCATGGCGAAAGCTGCATGGATTCGAATACTTACGGTAGTTCCTCATTCTCAGGATCTCTATTCCCCATGGGTGAATTTCTCGTGAAGTCGACAAAGACACTCAAATAAGAAGATCTGGACTCCCTCTTCACCCTTGCCCTCAGCCGGGAACTGGAAACAATCACTCTTACGGCTGCGTATTCCACGTGAAGCCTTCCCGAAACCGGGAGCACTGGGACAGTCAGGATTGAGGCCGGGATGGCAGCTGCGGATATCGTTGTTCGAGGGGCACGCGAGCATAACTTGCGGAATGTCGACCTGGTCATTCCCCGGAACAAGCTGGTGGTGATGTCGGGAGTGTCGGGGTCGGGTAAAAGTTCGCTCGCATTCGATACGGTCTATGCGGAAGGCCAGCGGCGGTACGTTGAGTCTCTGTCGACCTATGCCCGGCAGTTCCTGGGCCAGATGCCCAAGCCCGAGGTCGACTCGATCACTGGTCTCGCGCCGTCAATCTCGATTCAGCAGAAAGCCACCAGCCGCAACCCGCGCAGCACCGTCGGTACCATTACGGAGATCTACGACTATCTGCGTGTCCTTTTTGCACGCGTCGGCCAAGGGTGTTGTACGAAATGCCACCAGCCGATCACTGCGCAGTCGATCGATCAAATTTTGGAAAGTGTTTTGACACTTCCCGAGGGGACACGCTACCAGATTCTCGCACCGTTAATTCAGAATCAAAAAGGCGAATTCCGTGACCTCTTCGCTGATTTACTCAAGAAGGGGTTCCTCAGGGCTCGCGTCGATGGTGAGATCGTTTCCCTCTCCTCCGACCTCCAGCTGAAGAAGCACTTCAAGCACACCATCGAAGT
>QWOR01000133.1 GCA_003669575.1 Planctomycetota bacterium
GGCTGGTCGAATCGGGACAACTGGCGGAAGCTGATTAATCGCCGCCTGAGCGATCAACAGCACATCATCGACCACATGAAAGACCCCACAGCGCGTGCCTTTCAAGTTGCGAAAGGTCGTCGAAGTCTGAAACGGACGGAGTCTGAACCAGGTCAGTGTCTCGTCGACGATCGGCCCCATCGGGGCAATGTTCAGGAGCCCCTCCGGGTTGTGGCTGGTGACGATGCCTTCGATGATCATCGGTTACCCGCTCTTCCTCTCGGGCAGCAGATGGTCGAGCGGGATGTAAAACTTCGTGTACCGTTTTCCATCCGAATACCGGAGACCACCTGGGTCTTCGACGAGGATTGTCGCCCGCTTGGTCACACGATTGACGATTCCCGAGTAGAGTCGACCCTCATACTCAAACTGGACTCGCGAGCCGGCCACGATGCCGAATTTGACCTTGGCACGCTCGCTCTGCGTGATGAGGTTGTGAGTATGTTCGCGATGCTGAAACAGTCGACTGGTGATCGATTGAAACCGCGGGGCACTGCACTCGGAGTTCTTCCACGCCACCAGTTCGACGAGATGGATCATCTCGTGCTCGAAGATCCGCTGCAGCGCTTCGAGGCGGTCTTTGCAGCTGACGCCGCACACGGTGACCGGTCGGTTCACATCGCGAAAGGTCTGGAACAGCAGCGGGGCCGAGACGGCAATCTCGTACCAGTCTTTCGCTCCCGATGTCCGCGGGGTGTAGTGAAAGGTCTTGCCGCCAGCACTCGTCATGCGGGTCGAAACGCGAAAGTCGAGCCGACGACCACCCAGCGAGGCCAGGCAGGCTCCGCGAAAGAAGGCCGAGTCGTAGGATTCGAATAGTGTGGCCAGGTCCTCGCCGTGTATCGAGCGGAAGTTCCCCGATTGGAGATGCCGAGACCGACCCAACAGATGCTCATAGATCACCCGGGTGCGTTGTTGCACCACCTCGGGGGTCAGCTGAGTCTTGAGGGCAATTTCCGCCAGGTCCACAACAGCTTCTCATCGGGGATACGCCGGGAGTCACGTCTATTCAGGCGTTTTATCACTCGGTACCCGTTTGGCCAAGCCATTTCCTGTTACAGAACCTCATCTGGCCACGGACCAGTCAGAGTCATCTTCGCCCCGCATTTCTTCGGGCACTGCATGACCTCGGGGTTGCGTTCCCGGATTTCCAGCGGCGGAGAGGGATACCACTTCTGGCACTTGGGGCAGTAGCAGGCGGGAACCAGTGTGGGCTTGCCTGTGGCCGGATGAATCGCCGGAAACTCGCGTGTGATGTTGTAGACCACGGGCTTCCTGGTCACGCGGTCATAGTAGACCATTTGATTGGTCTGGTCCGCAGCCGGAGGCGTTGGTGCCTCACCGCAGCCCGACACGACGAGTAACGTTGTTAAAATCAGCATCAGTCCACAAGGAAAATCACACCACTGAGTATTGGTTGCTGTCAGCAAAGTTGAGCAATCCTTGAAATGATATTGGTCAGAGACCAATGGGAATTGTCGTTGTGAAAGTCAAAGCCACACTGCTGTCTGTGTCCATCCATTCAATCTGTGCCCAAAATTATGAGACGCAGATTTGCAGGATGGACACAGATTCAGTGCCGAGGGCTGGCCGGGAAAATCTCGGGGAGCAGAGAACGCCAGACAGAGCTGAGTGTTGAGCCCGCCAGGCGGCCTCTGCTGCGTCACGACGCTCAACTGCCTGCACCGGGACAGCTCAGCGATTGTTACTTCAGGTCGTACCACTCATCTTGGGTTGCCGGATTCGTGAGCTGGTCGCCGACGTATCCCAATCGAATTTTTTCCATTTTCGCGACATCACCGAATGACGGAGCCAGCCATGCACGTCCACGTGTCTCCACATGTCCATCCGCGAACGCAATGTTCGCCGAGTCCGAGTGGCGGAAATGGATCGAGGGAAAGTCGTTGCTCGGTGGCTCAAGCAGCCAGTTTTCACGCACTTCGCTGCTCGCGCACGTCCAGTCAAGACAAAAGACACCGGCACTGTCGGCGAACATGATCGTCTGTGTGAGTTGAGGGACATCTCGGAACCGACGGGTCAGCGATCGAGAGCTAAGGGAGGGGGCGTACGTTGGGGGCGGGTAGCTGATGCCTGACGCCCGCGAGAGGAAGTTGCCGTTGTAACCAAAGCCGGTCGACGGCTTACCAAACTGGACAGAGTCCATTTGAGACGGGCCGAAGTTGGGGCACTGGAACGATTCGTAGCTCGTCTCCATGTACGGGGCCAGCGGACCCGCCGCGAAATCGAGCTGCTTCTTCGTGTCGGGTTCGTCGTAGTTCACGACACCGAACCAGTACTGCGCCTGCCCCTGGTTTCCGGTATACGTCTGCAGGTAGTTCAGGCGGGCCTGATTTTCAGCGACATAGGGAATGAACTGTTCGCTGTAGTTGTCGGCGTAATTGTGCACAGCCAGGACCAGCTGTTTCAGGCGGTTGCGACATTCGGTCCGACGGGCAGCTTCGCGGGCCTGCTGTACGGCGGGAAGGAGCAGGGCGATCAGAATCGCGATAATGGCAATCACAACCAGCAGTTCAATGAGCGTAAAGCCACGCTCGCGGCGGGAGACATACAAACGCATGGACAATCCTCGTGTCAATCGAGGCCCACGCGGGCGCGAAGCGACTCGACCATGCAATCGCGTTCCGGCTTTTCGCAGAGGCGCGCAAATACACAGACAGTCGGCCACGTTTCCACGCGAGGGCCGAGCCAATGGCTGTCTGGGCAGGTCTTCTGACTCCCGGATCGTCCTGACGTCACACCTTCCCATGTTCCGCTGGAACTCACTCGAGCGACTCTGTCGCAGTTGTGAATTCCGAACACAGTGGTTGCGATGGAACCAGATCAACTGGCCACATCACAGATGACGCTTCGTCCCCGGATACAGCGGCGGGACCGCGACGGATTCGCACCGTCTTCCCTATTCTCCCGATGGCCACAAGCCAAGGGGCACCCAGAACGTTTCGCATCCTAACACTGCGAAGACTTGAGTCAACGCCGCTGAATAAATGGTTGTAACTCCAGCCTGGACAGGAGTTTTATACTTTCGTTCCGACGCAGGTGGGGCCGCTCCAAGCGGGCGCATCCGGGGATCTTACCTGTCAGGTCTGTCTCTTTGTTCTTGCCTGCGGCTGAAGTGGAGTTGTGCGGTGATCCGTGTGCCACTCCAGGAACTCGAATTCGTATCGCCCTGAAAATCCACTCACGATAAGCTGCGGGCTCAATGATTTAACGTCGGTTGGAATGGAGCCATCGATCGTGTGGAGATTAGGACTTCCATCGCTCATTCTCGTTGCCTCACTTTTTGCGGTGCAGGCCAGTGTCGGTGCGGACCAACCCTCCCAATCTCCGGCTGCGAGTCACAAACATACGAATCGGCTGGCTCGTGAGAGCAGCCCCTATTTATTGCTGCATGCCCACAATCCGGTCGACTGGTATCCCTGGGGCCCGGAAGCGCTGGAGCGAGCCAAGACAGAGGGCAAGCCGATCTTCCTGTCAGTCGGCTACACCAGTTGTTACTGGTGCCATGTCATGGAACGTCAGGTCTTCGAGAACGAAGAGATCGCCGCCTACCTGAACGAACACTTTGTCTGTATCAAGGTCGATCGCGAAGAACGTCCTGACATCGACGAGTTGTATATGCTCTGTCTGCAGGTGTACCTCCAGCTGGCTGGATCGAATCAGGGAGGCGGCTGGCCGCTCTCGATCTTTTTGACACCAGAGGCTAAGCCAATCGCCGGGGGGACTTACTTCCCACCCACTGACATGCCGGGCCGACCGGGGTTTATGACGATCCTGAAGAACGTCACCAGTGCCTGGGCCGAGCGTCAGGCCGATGTCATTTCGACATCGGAGCTCATCGCCAAAGAAGTGAAGCGGCTCAGCACGCCACAACTGGTCCTGCAACCGGTGGCACTGAACTCCACACTCGTGGCCAAGTCGATCGACGCCATCAGCTCCAGCTACGACTCGGAGTATGGTGGGTTCGATTTCTCGAAAGATGCTGCGGATGCGCCGAAGTTCCCCATCCCGGCTCGACTGGAGTTACTGCAGACGATCGGCCCCTTTGCCGAGACCGCTGCGGAGTTGATGCAGAAGCTCGACTTCACGTTAACCCGGATGGAACTCGGTGGGATTCGCGACCATCTGGGTGGCGGCTTCCATCGATACAGTACGGACCGCATCTGGCTGGTTCCGCACTTTGAGAAGATGTTGTATGACAATGCCCAGCTGGCGAGTGTTTATACCCGGGCCTATGCCCGCACGAGCCTGAAGAGTTATCGGCAGGTGGCAGAGAGCACGCTCGACTTCCTGCTGCGGGGCATGCTCGATCCTGAAGGGGGCTTCCACGCCGCTCTCGATGCAGAGACCAACGGGGTCGAGGGCCAGTACTACGTCTGGTCGGCAGATGAGATCGTGAAGATCCTGACGCCCGAGGAATACCCGATTGCGGAATCAGTTTACGGACTCAAAGAGAAATCCCCGTTTGAGGCGGGGACGGTGCTGCATTTGCCCAAGTCGATTCCAGATGCGGCCGAAAGCCTGGAGATCCCTGTCAGCGAACTGGAGACGAAGCTCACTCAGATCAACTCGAAGCTGCTGGCGGCGAGAAAGATGCGTCCCGCGTTGCTCAAGGACGACAAGATTCTGGTCGGGTGGAACGGGCTCGCGATTCAGGCGTTTGCCGAGGCGGGCCAGACCTTTCAACGTCGTGATTACACGGACGCTGCCGAACGGGCAGCCAACTTCATCCTGCAGAAGGTTCATTCGAGTGATGGACTGTTACTGCACGTTTCCTGTGGTGGTGAGGCCAAAGTGCCAGCATACCTGGAAGATTACGCCGCTCTCGTTGGAGGCCTGCTGGCCCTGCATCAGTCGACCGAGGACGAACGCTGGCTTCAGGAATCGGTCCGTCTCACGGACGAAATGATTGAGCAATGTGGCGATGGCCGGGGCGGCTTCTTCCTGACCTCAAAGCGGCATGAGGAACTGCTGGCTCGTCCCAAGAACTCGTATGACTCGGTGATCCCCTCAGGCAACAGCCTTGCGGTGCGGAACCTTGTGCGACTGGCCAAACTGACGGGGAATGCACGCTACCGCGATGTTGCGAGAAAGACGCTCGAAACGTTCGCGGCGCAGATTGAAAACACTCCGGCCGGACATGCGTGCCTGGCGACTGGGCTGGCAGAGTATCTGGCTGCTTATGGGGAACCGGGTGGTAACAACGATCTGGCTGGCAGCCCTGGAACTCCAGTTGCCGGGGGGCCTCCCAAGCCGGATCCGAAACCTTCAACTCCTGGCAAGGCTGCGGATAGTTCCCAGATGGTGGTCTTTGCGACTCCCAGTCCCAAGGAGAAACAAAAGCATCCGCTGATTCAAGCGGAAGCGCTCATTGTGGCCGGGGCCTTTACCCCCGGTGCGGAGTGTCCCGTGGTGATCACCATGCAGATCAAGGAAGGTTGGCACATCAACGCGAATCCGGCCCGGCCCAAATTCCTGAAGGCGACCGAGCTGAAGGCGGAGTTCACGAATGGCTCACAGCTGGGCCAGGTGACCTACCCGCCCGGGACCGACCTGATGTCAGAAGGCGTCGAAGAACCGATTTCGGTGTACGAGGGGGCGATCGAACTCAAGACCACGATCACCGTTCCGGAAACCTTCTCGGGCAAGGACGAGTCCGTCACGTTGACGATTCGGTATCAGGCCTGCAACGAGAAAGAATGCCAGCAACCCATGAAGTTTATCTTGAAAGGGATACTGGTCGTGGGCGCGGATCAGTAGGTCCGACATTCTCCCGGCATGATTCGGTGCAGCAGCGCGAGCATCAGCGAGGACTGCCTGACCCCCAGATACGATCTCCGCCTCGCTGACGCTTCGGGCTGCCCGACGTGATCCCGGCAGCCATTCGCTCCCCGGAATTTGCTGCACGGCTGTGGTACACTTTACGGCATGTCCACGCCCGTTTCACTCTTTGATCGCCCCGGCCTGGAGGCACTGCGCAAGGAGCTGCGGCTTGACCCAACCGTGATCAGGCGGCTGCGAGTCGATCTGCTGAAGCACTTCGTTCCCGATGCAGCGGGGCTCGCCAGGTTCCCGGCTCCTGTTCGCCTCGCGCTCCACACACTGTCGCTGTATCACCGCAGCGATTCCGAGATCGACGGGGCCACCAAGCTGTTACTGAAGACGGCCACGGGGATGCTGATTGAGTCGGTGATCCTGCGAGTCGCTTCGGGGCGGACGGCGTTGTGTGTTTCGAGCCAGGTCGGGTGTGCGGCAGCGTGTGATTTCTGTGCGACAGGAAAAATGGGAATTGCCCGGAACCTGTCTTCCGGCGAGATTCTCGATCAGCTCCTGATCGCGGGGCAGCTACTCGCCAGCGAAGGTCGCAAGATTCGAAACATTGTCTTCATGGGGATGGGTGAACCGTTTCATAACGAGGAGAATCTCTACGCGACGATCGAGTCGCTGACCGCTCCGGACCTGTTTCATCATCCGCCGACGAAGTTGCTGGTCTCATCGGTTGGAGTGGCCGATGCGATGGTGCGGTGTGCCCGACGCTTCCCGAAGGTGAATCTGGCTCTCAGTCTGCACAGTGTCCGGCAGGAGGTCCGCGAACAACTGATCCCGTTGGCACGTACCTATCCGCTGGACCAGTTGCGGGAGGCAGTCCGCGAGGTCAATGCACTGACCAGTTCGCCGGTCATGATCGAGTATCTGATGCTGGCGGGCCGTAATGATTCGCTCGATGATGCGCGCGAGTTAAGTGACTGGGTGAGCGGACTGCGGGTCCATGTGAACCTGATACCCTATAACCCGATAGACGAGTCGCCGCATCTGGTCGGCAGTGACAAGCCAGCTCGCGAGGCGTTCTCTGCTCAGCTCAAAGCTGCGGGGATCGATACCACTCTGCGTTATTCGCTCGGTCAGGATATCGCTGCCGCCTGCGGACAACTGGTTCGGCATGAAAATCGAAAGCGAGCGATGGGCAGCTCGGAATCGTCACGGCCTTGAGATCGGACGTGAGGTTCGTGATCCTGCACGAGCGGGAGGCAAGTCCCGTTTATCACATTGCAATCAGATCGACACAGTCAGATTCAACGAGGACCATAGCATGCGTTTACGAATGAAGGTTTGGGGATTACTGGTTCTCCTCGGGGCAACATCGGTGCGAGGGGATGATCTCAAATCCTGGCTCGATACGAATGTCGCTGATCTGGTCGAGGTCTACAAACATTTTCACACGCATCCGGAACTCTCCAATCAGGAAGAACAGACAGCTGCCCGATTGGCCGACGAACTGAATAAAGCCGGATTTGAGGTCACGACGAAGGTGGGTGGCCACGGTGTGGTGGCTCTCCTGAAGAACGGAGATGGACCGACGGTGATGTTTCGCTGCGATCTCGATGCGCTTCCTGTGACTGAAGAGACCGGCCTCCACTACGCGTCGAAAGTCACAACCAAGAACGCCGAGGGAGCGACCGTGGGGATCATGCATGCCTGTGGGCATGACATCCATCTGACCAATTTGATCGCACTGGCCCGCTACTCGGCATCGCATCGTGACCAGTGGCAGGGAACATTGATGCTGATTGGGCAGCCCGCTGAGGAACTGGTCGATGGGGCTGTCGGGATGCTGCGTGATGGTCTTTACACCCGATTCCCCAAGCCGCAGTTCGCACTCGCCCTGCATGTCGATGCCGAGCTGGCTGCGGGTAAGGTCGGCTACCGGGCCGGTTATTCGATGGCTAACTCTGACTCCTGCGACATCATCATGAAGGGGCGTGGCGGGCACGGATCAAAGCCCGACGCATGCATCGATCCCATCCTGCAGGCTGCACAACTGATCGTCGACCTGCAATCGATCGTCAGTCGTGAGATCACGCCTCTGCAGCCTGCCGTCGTGACGGTCGGTGCAATTCGAGGCGGTACCAAGCACAACATCATCCCCGATTCCTGCCACCTGAAGCTGACACTTCGCAGCTACACACCCGAGGTGCGGAAGCAGCTGCATGATGCAGTGAGGAGGAAGTCTAAGGCTGGAGCGGCCA
>QWOR01000131.1 GCA_003669575.1 Planctomycetota bacterium
CGGTGCTGACGGTGTTTGTGGGGGTCATTCAACAGGCGATGGAAAAGGGGCTGAGCATCGCGCATACGGTGCTGATTCTCCCCTATATCATCCCCAGCATGCTGCCTTTCACGATTCCGGCGGCACTGTTGATGACGGTCTGCCTGGTCTATGGACGCCTCTCGGGTGATCACGAAGTCACCGCCGCCAAGTCGGGTGGAATCAGCGTCATGACGCTGCTCTGGCCGGCGTTGATACTGGGGGGGCTGCTCAGCGGGTTATCGCTGTTTCTGACAGATCAAGTGATCCCCTGGGCGGAAACGCAGATCGAGAAGACGATCGTCCGCGCGATGGAAGATATTCTCTATGAGAAGCTGCGATCCGGGAACGGGTTTCGAGACCCCAAGAACGGGATCTCGATCACGGTGGAAAGTGTCGAGGGCCAGGAACTGATCCGCCCGATTATCGTGGTTCGTACCCGCCGGAAGGGAAACAATCCGGAGCGAACAATCACCTTGCGAGCCGAATCAGCATCGATCCAGTTGCAGAACCGCGACCGCAGCGTGGTGGTGATTGTCCGTGCTCGAAACATCTACAGCTCGTTGTCCGATCATCAGAGCCTGCGTGACAATTCCGAGAAGGTGTTCTCGTTTCCGTGGCAGGCCGAGGCTCGCAGTTTGAAGGCTCGGTATCTGGCGGTCTCCGAAATCGATGCCGAAATGAAGAAGGTCAACCGCGAAAGGATCGAAGCGCGAGATCGTCAATTTGTGGAGTCCGCCATGGCTTTGACTCTGGGGCAGTATGACACCCTGGTCAGTCCAACGTTGAGCGGACAGGCCAAGCTGGTGGAACGGACAGCCTGGTACAACAAACTCTTCACAGAGAAGCACAGCCGGATTGCTCTCGCATTCAGCTGTTTCTTCTTCGTCCTGTTAGGCGGACCGTTTGCGATCTGGCAGGGGAAGAAGGAGTTTCTGACGACGTTCCTGTTCTGTTTCGCCCCGATCGTGGGGATTTACTATCCGATGATCATGGGAATGATGACGCAGTCGAAACTCGGGACAATCCACCCGATGCTGGGGATGTGGCTTGCGAACATCATTCTGGGAGTTGCCGCGATGCTGGTTCTGCGGCGCGTGGTCAGGTATTAAATGCCGATGCAACTCCTGTGGAAGACCGCGTCGTCAGCCTCGGGCAGAAGGATGCAGCCTTTCGCGAGGTACGAGTTTTTCAGCAGCCGGGTGTGTCGTGGGTGATCGGGTGAGCCCATTCTGACGAGCCGATCCTGTTCGGGAGTGGCGCCCTGTTTCATCCCCTCGGAGTGATAGAATATGCTCAGGTCCTACGTGTTCGTTGTAGTGGCTGCGATGTTACTGACACCACAGCTGGATGCGGTGGAACCGAACAGGAAGCCTGCTCCGTTGACCGGAGCGGCATCGCTGGCTGGTAAACGTGTCATGGTTCTGGGGGACAGTGTCACTCAGGATGGACGTTACCTCAGCTATGTGGAGTATTACCTGCAGAAGCAGAACCCCTCACTGAACTTTGACATCATCAATGCCGGACTGGCCAGCGAGACGACCTCGGGATTGACTGAAGAGGGACATCCGGGACCGAGGCCGTGTATTCACGATCGACTCGATCGGGCTTTGGCGGATATCAAACCGGAACTGGTGATTGCTTGTTACGGGATGAACGACGGGATCTATAAGCCGCTGAGCAAGGAACGCGAGGAAGCGTTTCATAACGGGATCATGTGGCTGGTCGAGAAGTGCCTGGCCACGGGAGCTGAAGTCATCCTCGTGACACCTCCGGCATTCGATGTCGACTGCCAGGGGGGAGTGAAGGCTTCGGGGTTCGACTATAATTCGGTGCTCGATGTTTATGCCGACTGGGAACTGAAGACACGGCCGGGTGGGGCCACGGTCATCGACTTGCATATTCCGATGAGCAAGCAGGTCAAGCCCTGCCGTGAAGCGGGGCATCCGCTGCACAACCACGGAGATGGCGTGCACCCGGCGGACATGGGGCACTTCGTCATTGCCCAGGCCATCATGCAGGGACTGGCGATGCCGCTGCCCGAGGGAGACCTGGCAAAGCAGATGGCCGAGGCGCAAGCCGATCCGCTCTACCAGCTGGTCCGCAAGCGGCAGTCTGCCCGCGGGAACGGGTGGTTGCACTACATCGGCTTTACACGGGTCAACAAGACCACCGAGCCTCATCTCAACGACATTCAGGTGATCGAAGCCCAGGCCGCTGAAGATCAGAAAGCGATCGATGCTCTCCGTCAACCAAAGCGATAAACGACGGTCTCATCTCTGGAATTCACACACGAGCCGAGGTCTTTCCGACCTCGGCTTGTGCATTGATCGTGTGAGTTCCGGCCAGCTCACCGGGTTTTCTGCATGGCGTGGAACTGCCTCCAGGTAATAAGTTCGATGTTGTGCTTCTTGATTTCGTCGGCTATTTTCGGGTCGATAAAGATCAGACGGTCACCGTCACGTCGTTCCCAGCTGTCGGTGATGGCTCGTAATTCTTCATTGGCCACGCCGCAGTGAATGATCAGCTGGGTGACGCCCGGCTTGAGTTCGCGAAGTGCCCGGTAATAACTGGCTTCACGTTCCTGGTGAGTTTCGCCGCCATAGAACTGGGCCAGACCATCGAGGACCGGTAACCCATTCTTTCGCAAAGCCGCAGCGAGAGTGGCACCCGCTTCGTTGAAGGCCTCGTACTCCTTGCGAGTTTCTTCGTTATCGAGAAACAGAATCGGCAGACCGGCTTCAATCCCGACACGGGCGTAGACCTCAATGATGTCGGCACGGCAGACGAGCGACCCCATATGGGTGTCGAGGTGAGTCACCGGAATTCCGAGCTTGCGGGCCTTGGCGATCTGGGCTTTCAGTTCGATTTCCACTTCGGAGGCCTTGGCGTTGCCTGCTACCTGGGACACGTTATCCCACAGGAAGCCGTCCGGGTCGACAAGGCTGGGGACCTGATCAAGGGGAGCGACAGGGCCCCAGCGAAAATCGTCCCATTCAGAATTGAGAGTCAGGTGGAGGCCAAAGTCCTTCTCGGGGTGCTCCTTGGCATACTTGGCGATTTCGACCACCCAGGGGCACGGCATCATGATGCTGGCCGAATTGACGACGCCCTTCTCCATCGATTCGATTGTGCCGACATTCACGGAGTGCGACATCCCGGCGTCATCCGCGTGAATGATCAGATACTTTTTCTCGGGGTCGAATTTGATCATTTCGGCAGCCACCATGGGGAGGCACGTGATCACAAGTGTTGCCAAAGTCAGACAAGCCAGAGTCGAACGAATCATTGAACCGCCTTCAAGAGAACACGCTGAGCACGAGGCTCAAAACAAGAACACTGGGAAACATCAGTCTGTCGTATCCAGTCCCACATCGCCAACGCGAGTCCATCGGCATCTCGACCACTAAACACTCAGCTCCATTTCCAGAAACAGATAGGGCGTTTTCTCATACGCCACCTTCATCTTCTGGAGTGTGTCCCATCGAGTACTGTGGTGAGGGCGTTCGAACTCGGGTGCTGCCTCGGCGAGGTTGATGAGGTGGTCCTTGCGGATCAGCATCGCTCGAATCTTGCGAGTCCGGATCTCCCCGACAGATTCACTGGTGAGGCTGATGAGATACCTCGCCGAGGTCACGGGAAGTTTCAAATCTCTTTTTAGAGCCCCTTCGGCAAACTTCTCGCTGAGCTCATTCAGGATCTGGTTCAAGTAGAACCAGTAGTCCTCCTGGGCCAGTGGCAGAAATGGACTCACAGCTGTGGTCTGCCGGGCAGCGGCGAGCACCTCCTCGACGGCGGCCTGGTTCATGAAGACATCCTCACACGGCTTCTCCATGAGAGTCCTGATGGTGAGGCGGCCGTCTTCGATGATGTTGAGCGTGAAGTTCAGTCGATTGAGAAAGTCCCGCTTCTGCCAGGCGCGACGAGCCCGCCAGCGTCCGATCGCCAACCCCAGAAATGCGAACAGAGCTGCCACCGTCAGCTTGGAACTGTGCTCGCGGATATGTTGCAGCAGCTCTTCAAGAATGGGGGGCATCTGGGGGAGTGCTTTGCTGTTGAGGCATCCTGGGGTGGGATGCAGACTGGATTCAACTCGTATGGCCCACTGGACTGTCCTGTTCCGACAGAATCACTGACCATCGACGACTTGGAACTGTCCACTCGTCCCCTCGGGGCGAGTCAGCTCAAGACGCAACTCAGATTCGGGACGTGCTGTGGTATCGACGCGGATCGTCAGCGTCTGGCGACCAGCTGCCAGATCAACCGTGGCTCCAGCGGGCGAGTTTACCGATTCCTTTCCAAGCCAGACGTGCAGGCCGTTGGTTGAATCAAAGTTCAAGGTGGCGGGGCCAGCCTCGACGACCTCGATCTCACCCTGCAGGTAGAACACTTTCGATTTCAGGCGAACGGCGATTTCATCGAGTGGCAGAGTTCCGTTGACGAGTGAGTAGGCGGAGCCCCAGAGACCTTGAGCGAGCACTTCGGTCTCAAAGATCACGAGGTTCGGGATCTCCGCGAGAAGTTCTGGCTTCGCATTCACCAGGACCCGCCAGCGCTGGAATCGCTGGGTCGATCGGACCGCATAGGTCCCGGGCTTACCCAGCTCGGACAGAAACTTGAGCAGGTCGAGAGTTTCACTTTCCGTCAGCAATGTCGGAAGCCCTTTGGGCATCAGCGACTTCCCCTCGATCTCCTCATCGATCTCGCTGATCGGGATCTCGACCAGCTGGCTCTCGGTATTTCGCAGCACGAGTTTCTGGTCGGTTCGGTCGACTGTGATGCCCTGGAAGATACGGCCTTCCAGAGTGGTGACAGTCCGAGTAATGAATGCCTCTTTAATCTGAGCATCGGGGTCGAAGAGTGCCGTAACCAAGTACTCCATTGGAGAGTTGGCTCCGACGGGTGTCAGGTCAGGGCCGATCTGTCCCCCGGCTTTGTTGACGGCGTGGCACTTCGTACAGCTGAGGTCGCTGCGGCGGAAGACCTGCTCACCGCGAGCAGAATTGCCTTTCTCAGTGGCCGCAGCTGCGAGAGCAGTGACTTGCTCGGGGGTGAGCTTCACGGGCTTGGCACTGACGCCTGCTTGAGGGGCCAGCACGTCGAGAAGGCCCGGATCGCTGCGGCCCTCTGAGTAGACGCGACGCAGACAAAGCTTGGCGACATCCTGCGGGAGAGGTGTCGATTTCAGCGCCAGCCCGAGCTGCTCGGCGCCGCCTTCGCGAGCCAGCATCGAATCGATGATCGGGCCAGGGTCATCCTCAGGGGTTGTCGACTTGAGCACCTGAGCGGCAGCCTGTGCACTCGCGACCAGATCTATCCCGGCGAGCGTATCCACGCCGACCGTTCGATTGTGGTAAGACTGCCCAGAGGCCAGCAGCTCGTTCGCGATTCCTTTCGCAGCTGCGGGATCGACGGCGACGAGTGCCGACACGGCTGCGGTACGGATGGCATCGCTGCTCTTGTCGGATCGGGCGATCTGAACGAGCGGGGGAGATGTCCCTGGATCCTTCCAGGCGTGAGCGAGTTCGATGGCTCGCAACTGGAGTCGGTCATCAGTGGAGACCGCAGGATCGAGCAGACGACCTAGTGCCTCGCGATTGGCGGGCAAGGTCTTGCGGTTGAGGGCCGCATCCTTCAGCCAGAGGAGAGCCTGCTGTCGCAATTCGGGAGCATAGGCCTTCTCGTCGAGAGCCTGTTCAAATACATAGGCGAGATCATGCTCGTTCCCTCGCGAGCAGACCATCTCTACAACACTGTGCAATCGGGCGGGAGGGACCTTGCCGCTCTTCAGAAGCTTGAGTACCGAGCCCGCTGCTGATGGAGGATCAGCTGCGCACACCGTTGTTGCGCTGAAAGCCAGCCATAGCAAGCCGAGAATGCACAGAGAGTTTCGCAGAAATCTGTTCAATCGAGCATCCACTTCCAAGACACGAAATCGTCCCCGTGTCATTGTAAGCCAGCAGAGGACCTCGGTCACTCAATCGGATGATCGAGGCGCGGGCGAAGTATGTCACTGCACCGGAAATTCGACCTGCGAATTTACCGAAATGGTAGTCTGGGTGCGGAATCGACCAAGTGCTGCGCGAACTTGCGACCGGTGACCGACATCGGACGTTCCGTGAGCAAATCCCGCTCGACCCAAGATTCATCCGCCTTTAGACGATCGGCAGCCTCGCCGCACAGATGGGCTATGTAACAGCGCAAATCGATGCGGTAGCGAGTGACGGAGTGCTTGATCTGCATCGACGGGTAGACCTCGGCGATGGCGAGGCCATACTCGTTCTGGAGATGAGTCGTGACCAGACGGGTATGGCGAGTTTCATTTTGCTCGCCGGGCTCGCAGGCGAACCGGGGAAAATCCCAGAGCCCGGCCCAGCGTTCCTGTGTCCCGCGTCGACGGATGAAGACCCGGTTCCCCGCGATGACGGCGACGGTCAACTCCGTCACATCGGTCACATCGGGACGAGAGGCCTTGCGGGGGATCTCGTGCTGTGTGGAGGATTCCAGTGCACGACAGACCGTCTTCAGAGGGCAACGCGGGCAATCGGGCGATTTTGGTGTACAGATCATCGAACCGAGGTCCATCAGGGCCTGGTTGAAGTCCCCGACCTCCTTCGTGGGCAGGATCGATTCGGCGAAGGACCACATCGTCTGCTGCCCCTGTGAATTCCGGGGGTCATCGCTGTAGCCGAGTAACCGGCAGTACAGCCGCAATGTGTTGGCCTCAACGATCGGAGCTCGCTGACCAAACGCGAAGGAGGCGACTGCTCCCGCAACGTAGCGCCCGATGCCGGGAAGTTCCTGTAAGCCGGCCAGGGTATCAGGGAATCGGCCCTGGTACCGGTCGCAAATGACTTGCGCTGCCTTTCGCAGGTTGCGTCCGCGACTGTAATAGCCGAGTCCCTCCCACAACCGGAGAACCTCTTCTTCCGAAGAGTTCGCCAATGATTCCACATCGGGGAATCGGGCCAGGAATCGTTCATAATAGGGACGTACCGCAGCGACGGTCGTCTGCTGCAGCATGATTTCGCTGATCCAGATCCGGTAGGGATCATGGGTCTCTCGCCAGGGCAACTCGCGGCCGAAACGTGCAAACCAGCGAGGTAGCTCGCGTTGAATGGTTTTCACGGCATCAGGCGTCAGGTGGTCTTTTGGCGTGGTCTTTCGTTGGCTCGAAGCGAGTTTTGAAGTCTTGCCCCCCAAGGAAGCGCTGCGTAGACTGGATTTGATGTTGCCGGGGACGTAGCTCAGTTGGCAGAGCGCAGCGTTCGCAATGCTGAGGTCGAGGGTTCGACTCCCTTCGTCTCCACTGGCTGTGGTTTGTGTGTCGGTCGATTGTGTTCGGCGGACGTTTGTTTTGCCGGGGCTGCGTGTGGGTTTGGCCTCGGGCAAAGTCGCACGGGTGGCTTGATTCCAGATCTGAATCAGTCGACTCACAATACGTTTTGTGTGTGCGTAAGCCTCGGGTGAAGTGCTGGCTCGTGGTCCCGCGATATTAAGACGGGTGATTTCCGCGTCTTGCATCCAGCTGAGAATGCGACTGGAGGCATGACGACGTTCCGCAGGGTCAGCCAGGTTGATTCGCAGACTTGGCTTGCGATATTTCGCCGCGAACTTCGCGGTCAGTGCAGTGCCGCCCAGCAGGCGACCATACGACAACAAAAGCGTTCCGTCAGAGTCACGCACATTCCACTCGGTCCGCTCGGGATATCGCGACGAGGGAGTCTCCTGGAGCGCATAACGATCGGGGAGTCTCCCGTCTTCAGCGAGGCGACCTTGCGGGCACCAACCGGCGATGGGGGTTTTCGCCTGCAGCGCGGCATCGAGTGCCGCCCGGTCGACGCCGGTTTGTCCGCCACTGATTACGGTCAACATCCGTGTCATGGATCGCGGTGAGTCTTGTGGCCAGCGGAAAGGTCACGGACACGAGTGTCCAGAGCGATGAGGACCGCCAGTGTACCAATGTTGAAAGGGTTCGCGAGCAGGCTGTGAAAAGTCGCTGATTGTGGAACGAGTTACGGACCGCAGGTAATGC
>QWOR01000055.1 GCA_003669575.1 Planctomycetota bacterium
ATACCGCCATAGACCGGGACACTGGGGATCGCCTTCTTCCACACTCCCATTGGGAGATCACCGCGTTCAAAGAGGAATTCGGAGACGGCGACGAAATCGACCCAGCCGTTGGTCACCCACGCCGGGACATCGCAACCGATCTGGCGAGCGGTCTCCGGGGTCGGTGGCGTCCGTCCGTAATTGGAAGGAGGTCGTACCGACAGGACGAGATATCGGTTCCTCTCTCGCCCCACGTCGTTCAGCATCTGACGAACTCGTTCGATCAATGAGTTCATCCTGGAGACGCGTTCGTCAGTCGTACCATCCTTGAAAAAGTTCGGGAACCGATTGAAGTCGAGCTCAATCCCGTCGCAGTCGTATCGCCGCACCGCTTCTTCGATCAGTCGGAAGGTATAGTCCCGGACCTCATCGCGGCCAAAGTCCATGGCGTCACGCCCCTGGTACTGCACGGTGCCCAGTCGCCAGTCGGGGTGATCGACTTTGAACTGCGTCCGCAGGAAGTCATTCCCATGGTCGTCGTTCATGCGAAAAGTCAGTAGAGCCTCGCGACCTAACCGTTTGGCCTCGGCCAGCATGATGGCATAGGGATCCTCACCAGCGTCAAAGAAGGCTTGCAGGTTCTTGAACCGTTGCTGCTCCGATGCGGGCCACTTCGCCCGTTCCTCCGGGGTCGACAACGTGCCACGCATCGTGCCGACCTTCGACGGAAAGTAAGTGACCTGGGCATTGATGCAGACGAGAATTGTGTCGACACGACTCCCCTCATAGGCGACCTCGGCAATCAGCTGACGGACATCATCCGCATTCACCGCTGCCGGGCCTTTGCTGTTGGCCTTGGTTGAGAGACACGAGTCACCATCGAAGTTGTAGAGCACTCGCCGTTGTCGGGGTGCCGATGGTTGTGAACCCGGTTCGTCGGCGATCAGGCTCATGGGCATGGCCAGCAACAACCAGAGCATGCAGAATCGCAGCATGTGAAGTCTCATTCCGATCTCACCCTTAATCAGGAACTGTTTCATTCTTCCCGGTCATTCGCGCTGAACTAGTCACATCCGCAATACTCGGTCAGTCTACCGATTCAAGTCGCGATAGAACTCAACCGTGCGATGTACTCCGTCCTCCAGCGAGGTGACCCGCCAGTCGGGGAACAACTCAGAGATGTATCTCGGGTGAGGTGGTATGTTCGCGGGGATTGCGGGCCCGTCGACGAGAATTTTCCCCTGAACGGCTGGGACAACGGTCTCAATCGTGTGGGCAAACTTCTCTGTAGTCGCCTGCTCGCCGGGTAGATCAACGACTGTCGACCCAGGAGGACATTCAAATGCAGCTCTCACGAAAGCCTGGGCGACATCCTCGACATAGTCATATCCGACCTGGCCGGTGTAACCGATCGTGTAGCCTTCACCGCTTGCTGCCGCCTTGGTGGCAAGTGATGGTCCAGCTGTCAGACCGATGTCCCGTTCCGGACCGTAGACGACATGGGGACGGACTGCGACCGACGAGATGCCGAAGTGCCGCCAGTATTGCTCAGCGATCAGGTCCATCGCCTGCTTGAATGCCCCGTAGAAGGTGGGCGGGCGATTGGGTGATGACTCATTGCCACCGGTCTCTGGACCGTAGACCGCGTAGGAGCTGGCATAGGAAATCGATCTCACGCGATTCGACAGCCGGGCCGCTTCCCAGACGCTCGTCCCGCCGAGAATGTTGACCTGACATCCCAGGAACGGGTCAGCCTGACACGCGGGGGTCAGCAGGGCTGCCAGATGGATGATGTGAGTCACCTGATGCTGTTCGATCACCCGGAGGAGGCTGGCAGGGTCGGTGAGCTTGGCATCGGAGGTCGCGATCTCGCTTGCCTGCTGGCCCAGTACACGCTGCCAGCGGGACAGGGCAGGGTGCGGGTCGACCACCACGGCCCGGGCCCCTTGAGCCAGCAGCTCGTGCAGCACCCAGGTGCCAATAAACCCACTTCCACCCGTGACCAGGACACAAGAACTCATGCTGCGGTGCCTTGCGAGACTGAAGAAACCTGTTGTTTGACAGTCTATCAGGCGAACACTTTTCGCAGTATGGAATGCGATTTTTCTGGCGGACGCTTGCGGCGTTATTCCGCGGTCTTCTCGACGACAGTCAGCGTCTTGACCTGCACGACGGATTCTCGAGCTGCGCCATCGTGATCAACCTCGAACGCACCATGGATGCTGACTGTTTTCCCGACCAGCGTTTCCGCTTTGGCCTGCAACTTGGGATCCATCGGGAACGAGATTGGCCAGGAAATCTGCCCTGATTCGATCGTCAATTGAGCCGCATGATGCGGAGTGGCTTTGACCGAACGGAGAGTCCCCACAATCGTCAGCTGCAGTCCTTCGGCCGTGACCTTGGCATCTCGCTCTTCGAGAGTTTGGACATCGATAATCCAGCGCGTTTTTGTTTCGGTTCCATGCACCTTGCGAAGGGTACCGATGGCTGTCACTGGTTCCTTATTGTGATTCTCGGAAAACCCCACCGTCTCTTCGTCCTGGAGATTTAACTCCCAGACCCGTTTATGAAAGGTGATCGTCGTGCCCGTCGTCTCTCCGCCAACCGAAACGATGCCCGTTCGCAGCTTACCGTGGCATCTGACAGTGACAGACTGCTCAACGTCCTTTTGCTCAGCCGAGTCCACTCCCGACGCGAAAGCACACATCAGCAGACATAAACCGGCAATCAAGTTCCGCATGAGTGGCTCCGTGTGAATGACCTTCGCAAGATTATGACATCGTGCTTTCATCGGGAAAGGTCACTGGGTCAGCTCACGCAGTCGAGCGGGATTTACTCTCATCCGGTTTTCTGCAAAACGCAGCCGAGGCTGGGTGGGGGTGCCGGGTGAATTATTGTTCGGTGAGGCCTGCTGCAGGAATGAGATGTCCAGGACGCCGCCGGGGATCTTGGCGGGAGCAGCTTGTCCCCAATAGGTCTTCAGAGCTTCGACCGGTCGGGCATTGGTGTAGATCAGGTCGCGAACCGTAGTCATCTGAGACGCGTTCTGTTGCGGCGTAGCGAATGTCTTACCCCACACCATGGCTGCGGCCCCTGCCACGTGGGGAGTCGCCATCGAGGTCCCGTTGAAGCTGCTGTACGTATTGTTGCGAGTCGTACTCATGATACTGACGCCGGGAGCACCGATGTCGACCGATTGTTTGCCGTAGTGGCTGAATGAACCTCGGGCGTTGTTGGAATCGATGGCTCCGACCGAGATGATGTTCGGTTGCGGCAGTGCAGCAGGGTAGTAGGGATGGCTGTCGTTGTTGTTGCCGGTGTTAATGGTGTTTCCCGCTGCGGCGACGAAGAGAACACCCTTCTTCTCGGCCCGGGAGACCGCATCGTAGAGTTCCTGCGAAGAGTCGGGGCCCGCCCAGCTGTTACTCAGGATGTGGGCACCGTTCGCCACCGCCCAGTCGATGCACTTCACCGCGTCTGAAGTGGATCCCGATCCGTCGGGTCCCAGAAAACGCATGGCCATGATCTGGGCCTTCCAGCTGACCCCCACGACGCCGACACCATTGTTACCCACCCCGGCAATCGTACCGGCACAGTGAGTGCCGTGGTTGTCCTCGTCCATCGGGTCCTCGTCGTTGTCATAGAAGTCGTATCCGTGCTTGCCGGACTTGCTGACCCACATGTTGTCTTTGAGATCGGGGTGGGAGTAGTCGACCCCGGTATCAATGACAGCCACAATGACGTTCGGAGTCTCGTGAAAACTGGGCCAGACCTTTGTTGCTCCACAGTTGGTCATCCCCCATAGTTGGGGGAGATATGGATCGTTGGGGACAGTACTCGCAACCGACGCCAGAGGTTCCGGCGGAGGATCGAGCGGTTGAATCGACATGATGTAGTTGGGAGCGGCATACGTCACTGCTTCGTCCGCCATCAGTGTTTCCACGGTTTGAGCGGAAACGGCGTGGACTGGTTGTACGACCAGGAACGATCCTTTTTCGTAGTCCTCGACCACATTCAAACCAGCCGTCTGGAGCGTCTCGGCGGAGGGCTTATTCTCCGCGTTGGTGTAGCTGATCAACAGCGTTTTTGACTGTTCCTCTGTTGCAGGAACCTCCTTGTCGACGTTCGTGGCCATAGTCTGCATGGTCTGGACCTGGCCCGCAGGGATGTCAAAGACAGCCTTGCCATCGCGGCAGACGCCGAGGTAATGCGACTTGGCGTGTCGAACGAGAGCCAGCTCGGGAGCGAGACGTTTTTCTTTCTTGCACTTCGCACGCAGGCAAAAATGCTCTGCATATGCTCCCTGCATCGCAGACAGCACGCAGAGTACCAGGATCAAGAATCCTCGTGTTCTGATCATCATGAGTTTCTCGATGGGCGTGTTGGTAGAAACAGGGAGTGCCTGACTTCTACACAGCGTGGAGAGGTCACCTTCGCGTGGTCCGCTGGCTCAGGTCGAAGCCATTGGCCCGGTGAAAGGGTCGCGGAAAATAGTGCGATCGGCCAATTGGGTAAATATCAATCTCCTGTGCTGCCTTCGCCTGCGAAAGTTGCAAGGTGTTTTCGGGATGAGGGTTGCAGCTAATGCTGGGTTGCCGCGATCACTCAAGAACAGGCGTAAACGTGGCACGAGCACACTGTTACCGACAGGGTCGTGAGAGTGAATCCGTCCGCGTTCACTCCAACGACCGGGTCAAATTGCTCTGCATGGCAACACTAGACCATCATCTATTGCGGCGTAGGTTCGCTCCAGTCGACGGCATCTGAACTCAGGAAGCGGGACTCATCGGGCTGTCGTGAGTGAACTGTCTCGACTCAGGAGAAGGGCCGTTCGGCATGCCGTCGATGGCAATTGAAAGGATGCACTTGGGGTGGATCGTCAGGGACGGGACAGTTTCAGCGTGCCGATCAGCAGTAGATCGGGGTGGTGTCCGTAGTACTGCCCGTGGATTTCGCCACCGCCAGTTTCGCCACCGATCAGATAGAGTTTGTTGCCCTGAACCACCGACATAGGCAGGTTGTTGTCGATGGGAAGTGAATCACCGCGTCCGAACTGGTTGGTCAGGGTGTCATACACAAAGACATCGTTGTGCAGCCCACTCTCCGGCCGCTTGCGCCCCGCCTTGCCGTAGGACGATCGGATCGTCCCATCAGGATTCACTATGTAGGTGTACTGATGGCCGCCGGGTAGGATCAGGTAGCGGTCCATGAATACCAGATTGCTGCTCTTGGGGAAGTTGCCACTGGAAACTGGCAAGTCGCGCAACCGGGACCATTGATCGGTGGCGGGATCGTAACTCCAGTTGTCGACTACGGTGCAGTAGCCATAACGCTGACCCTCTTTCACGACATCGCCCGTCGCTCCTCCAATGAGATAGAGTTTTCCTCCGACCGGTTGAAACGCCATGACGAAACGCGGTGTCCCTGGGCAGGCAGTAAGTTCCTTCCACCCCTGATCGAGATGCTCGGTGTCGCAGACCAGCAGACGGGCGCCAAGTCGTGGAACCTGCTTGTCACGCGTGTGTTCCGTAAAGAAGCCGGTCTCACCGTCATAGTCCGCGCCGCCGCACATGTAGATCTTCGGACCAATACAGCAGATCCCGGCCGAGCTGGTTTTCCAGGGGAGATCAGGGAGACGAGACCAACTCCACTGGCCATCACTCGCCCGACTGAGAGAGTACCCATCCTGATAGCAGTAAGGAGCCGAGTAACTGAACCCGCCCCAGAAGTAGAGTGAGTTTCCGACCTTGGCCGCAAAGAGCCCTTGGCGGGCATCGCCGGGGAAGTCAGGCAGGTTGATCCAGTTCGAGTTTGGACGGCTCAGGTCGAGAGACCAACCGGTTTTCATGAATCCACGTGGATACTTTCCTGGCTTACGACGATTGTCTTCTTCCAGACCGCCACTGCAGAACCCGCCGACGGTGATCAGTTCTGAGCCGAGGATCCCCCCGTCACTGTCCTGAAATCCTCGTGGCAGATCAGTTCCGAGGGTCCACTCGATGTCCATCCAGTGCTCGATCTCGAGTTGTGGTCGAGGCGAGGGTGGCACGTCGCCTGCCCAGAGGGATCGATGCAGCAACGAGCTGAGTATCAGTCCACAAATCAACGATAGACCGAACGACCGGAGAGGACTCGAATTCTTCAGTAATCTCATCGTGTTCTCCAGATGAAGTTGCATCTTAGAACAACTCGGCAATCGGCTCGCCGTGGTAAATGTGGTGTGGCCGTCCGAGTTCATCCTGCCACATGGCTTCGGCAGGGATGCCCAGGGAGTGGTAGATCGTGGCCGCCAGGTTTTCGGGCTTTTGAGGATTCGCAGCGGGGTAGGCCGCGTTCTTATCGGAGGCCCCGACCACATGGCCACCGCGTGTTCCGCCTCCCGCAAAGAAGACCGACTGCACTGCTCCCCAGTGGTCACGGCCCGGCAGCTGGTACGGGGCGCTGAACTCGACCTTGGGCGTACGACCGAACTCGCCAGCCATCACAATCAGGGTTGATTCCAGCAGCCCGCGTTCCAGCAGATCATCCAGCAATGCACACAAGGCCTTATCAGTCGGTGGAAAGAGCTTGTCCTTCAGGCGCGGGAACGCATCGCCGTGCGTGTCCCACGTTTCATTATTGCCAAGATTGACCTGGACCAGCGGAACACCAGCTTCCACCAGTCTGCGACTCATCAGCAGTGACCAGCCAAAGCTGTTGCGTCCGTAGCGGTCCTGTTCCTTGTCAGATTCTTTTGTCACGTCAAACGCGTATTGCACTTTCGGATCGTTGAGCAGCGAGATCGCCCCCTCACGCAAACGTCCGAACGACTGTGACGATGCAGCTTCTTCCAGCTGTTGCTGCTGTCGCTCGATCGTGTGGAGGATCTCCGACCGCCGCGAGAAACGATCGCTAGTCAGTCCTTGCGGGAGGGTCAGGTTCGGCGAGCGGAAGACACGGTCCTCGGGACGGAAGGGGAGGCCAAGGTTCGGAAAGTTGTATTCGGGGAATGCCCCCCTCTGAACGTTGTTGTACGGGGATGCCTCGATGAACCACGGATCGTACTGCCGGCCCATCAGTCCGCCGTGCTGGCCGGGGATCGTGCCTCCCGACCAGTGGACGAGCGTCTCGGGCAACGCGACAGCTGCGGGGAGATGATCGGTCTGCGGCCGCAGCTCCGGGATGTTCCGCACGGCATAGCTGGCGGTGGAGAGGATTGATGGATGATCTTTGGGAGTTGTTTTTCGATCCCCCGAGAATTCCGGATTCTTGAACGACCGCCCGGTCAGCATGAAGTAATGCCCGAGGGTGTGGTCGTTGGTGGAATGCGTCAGCGACCGGCAGAGCGACCAGTGCTGGCTGCGCTGGGCCAGCAGCGGGAGGTGTTCACAGATCTCAATCCCCGGTGTACGTGTGGAGATCGGGACGAACTCACCTCGAACTTCGGCAGGGGCATGTGGCTTGAGATCGAAACTCTCCTGCTGAGCCAACCCACCCGAGAGGAAGATAAAGATACAGCGTCGATGACCGCCCAGAGTACTGGGCGATGCCTGCAGGTCATTCATCCCAAGCCCCAGCAGCCCGAGCGTGCCCGCCTGGATCGCCACACGCCGCGAAAACTGCGGATGATGGGGAGTCGGGTGATTGGAGTTCGACATCTCAATCCCTCGCTGGTGGCGCTTGTCACCGGATGACATGGTCACTGTAACACTGACCGAAAGCTCTGGCAAAGACGGAATGTCCGCCTCTGTCGTTATCGGGTGAGGCGACACCTCTCGGTGAGGCTGATCTCCCCTCCACTTTCATCCCTCAATCTCTTCATTGTCTCGTAAGAGATGAGTGAGGAAAAAGAGGGCGACCACCGGCCGCTGGCTCAAGCTCGTAACTCTCGTATCGGATCGAGGATATTGCCACAATCAGGCTCACAGATGTTTTGTGTTTCTGCGAGGACAGCTCATGCGTTTTCGACCCTTTGCTGTGTTGGTTTTGTTTGCTTTGGTCTTCAGCTGCGTGGGCGTCTCTGCACCTGTTCTGGCGCAAGGCCTCGAATACGTCAAAGCGAAC
>QWOR01000292.1 GCA_003669575.1 Planctomycetota bacterium
AGCGAAACAGGACTGAAGCCGTCGATCATCAGCTGGTCGCGAGAGAATTTGGCCGGGGCGGGAGTCTGAGGAGCGGGTGTCTTCGCGACTTCGGTCATGGGGGCAGGTTTGGGCTGGCGAGCCTGCAGCTGGGTATTCCAGGCGACCGACTTCTCGAGCATCTGGCGATAGTCTGCGACAGATCGCGGGCCGGTCGACGTGACCAGACGGCGGGATCCGCTGGGATCCAGCACGAAGTCGCATGGCCAGCGATTGATGTTAAACCGACGCTGCAGATCGGCGTGCTGATCCACATTCACGGAAACGGCGACCATGCTCGAGGCGATGTACTCCTCGACCGGGGCCTTATGCAGAACGTTCTGCTCCATATGAACACAGGGGGCACAACTATCGGAATAGAAATGCACCAGCAACGGTCGCTGGAGGCGTTGGGCTTCGATGCGAGCAGCATCGAAGTCGGTTTTCCAGACCGAAGAGGCGGCGAAGAGTGACCCCGTGAGGAGGCACCAGCTTACAACGCTCGTGATGGCAAGTCGCAGGGGCATAAATGCGTCCCCAACGCTAAGCGGCTTGGATCGGGCTGATTGGGCCGAGACAACGAGCTGACGGGACTGTCGGCGATATGCACGCAAAGCATCAAGGTTCCGCCCGATCCATCGAGACGGTCCTGCATTTCCATCGACTTACTGGTAGAAGAAAAGTGTGGATGGTCTGACAGTGAATGAGTTTCGGTCAGGAGTCAGGCCACGCGTAACGATTGCGACCAGTTCAACACAGGATTCGGGCTGGAGCGGTTATTACGTATGGCCAAGAGGCGGAACACGTGAGGAATAAATGAAAAAGCCCCACCTGAAGAATCAGGCGGGGCCAACCGTGTTTGGGGTGGTATGTAATCCAGCCGGCAATCCAGGAATGAAACCCTCGGTCAAAACACGGTACAACCGGGAAAAATGTGGAGGAGGAATGTTGCAATCTCTGTGCCAGAAAGTCAACGGAGGAGGAAGAAACTCCGGACGCATTTTTTCACTGCGTCATAATGAATCTCTGTCAGCTGGAGGCTGTGTTGAAATGAAACGGGGCGGCGAGGGGAATTGCAGTGAAACGCGAGGCACGCCGATGCGGTGACGTCACGTTGGGGGCTGTTTGGTTTTTTGGTTTGTTGTATGTGATTGTGGTTTAATGCTTTGTGGATTTCTTGTGGTTTTGGTTTGCGAGATTGTCTGTTTTTGTGGAACGCGATCTGCGTTGAGGGTTCAATGCCAGAGTGAGGGTTGGCCCGCACTTACTCAACGGCAAACGATAAGCGTCCCCGGATTGTTTCTGGGGACGCTTTCGTTGTTTTAGGGGGTGTTTTTTGCGCTGGGCGGTGCGTTTTAGGGCAATGCAGCAATTCGATGCAGGTGAAACGGGCCGCACTGATGCAGGCTGCGACGGCATCTGGTAGAAAATGTCGTTTTTCGCCCTCTTCCAGCAAAGGTGACTGATGCTTTACATCAACGTGCAACTGAAAGTGAAGGATTCCGCCGACATTGCCAAAGTCGGTCAGCTGCTTCAGGAGCATGGCCGTTTGTCGCGAGCGGAACCGGGGTGCGAACGGTTTGATGTGTACCACTCCCAGAGCGACCCGAGCGTCTATCTCCTCTGTGAGTACTGGGAATCGGAGGCAGCACTCGATCAGCATCGTCTGGCGCCTGGTTACCTGACGATTTACAAGCCGCAGGTGATTCCGTTGGTCGATCGGGCACCTCATATGTGTGATCTGCTGAACTAGTTCGGGCAGTTCGGGATTGTCGAATTCGGGAACTCGCGGGTCTGGCGACTTGCCCGGCCCAATCTGCCCGCTAATCTGTGGTGCTTCCCCGGGAGTGGCCCGGGAAAGCTGTTCAGTCTGTGTTCGTTCTGAGTGACGGAGTTCCGGAATGGTCCCGGCCGATATTCGCAAGGTGATCCTCAACATCCTCGAGCGGATTGCGCCCGATGAAGATCTGTCCAATCTCGATGACAGCAAGCCATTTCGGGAGCAGATGGAACTCGACAGCATGGATTTCCTCGACATCGTCATGGAACTCCGCAAGCTCTACCGGGTGCAGATTCCTGAGGCGGACTACCCAAACCTGATTTCGATGGACAGCACGGTGACCTACCTGACTCCGTTGCTTAAGGATGTCCCGGCCTAAGCGGTTGGCAGGCGAGGGTCTGCCATCATTTGAATTCGCTGGACTGGCCAATGATGCGGCGGACTGAAGTCTGCCGCTCTCACCTGCTGGCAGACTTTCGAAATACTTCCCGTGCGTTACCACACCGTCATCATCGGGGCCGGCATGTCCGGGCTGGCAGCCGGGATTCGGCTGGCCTATTACCAGAAACCGGTGTGCATCCTCGAACGGCACACGACGATCGGTGGGCTGAACTCGTTCTATCGGTTGCGAGCCCGGAACCACGATGTCGGTCTGCATGCGGTCACGAATTTCGCCGCACCCGGAACTCGCACCGGCCCGCTGGCTAAATTGCTGAAGCAGCTGCGGCTAAGGTGGGATGATTTCGCTCTCAAACCGCAGTGCGGGTCAGCGGTGGCGTTTCCCGGGAAGAGGCTGCGCTTCACGAACGATTTCAGCGTTCTGGTCGAGGAAGTTGCGAGCGAGTTCCCGCAGCAGATCGACGGGTTCCGGAAGCTGGTGGCCACGATCGAGGGCTTCGACGAGCTGAATCTGAATCAGCAGGTCGTGTCGGCAATGCAGGTGGTGAGCGAGCATATCTCCGATCCGCTGCTGGTCGACATGCTGTTTTGCCCGCTGATGTTCTATGGATCAGCCACACCGCGAGACATGGATTTCAACCAGTTCGTGGTGATGTTCAAGAGTATTTTTAAGGAAGGTTTCGGCCGCCCGTTCGAGGGAGTGCGGCAGATCCTGAAATCACTCACCCGGCATTACAAGGAGCTGGGCGGTGAGCTGAAGCTGCGGCATGGAGTCCGCGAGATCAAGATCGAGAACGGCCGCGCGGTCGGCGTGATTCTCGACGACGGGCGGGAGATCGAGGCAGATAACGTTCTTTCGACGGTCGGCTCGGTCGAGACGTTCCGGCTCTGTGGTGGCGCACTGGCCGGTAAGACCGTGCCGGGTGATCACGGGGCTGTCGAGCAGTTCCAGCATGGTCAGATCTCGTTCAACGAGTCGATCTCGATCCTCGACTGCCAGCCGCGCGAGCTGGGGCATGGCGAAACGATCATCTTCTATAACGATTCCGAACGGTTCACCTACGACGTGCCCACCGAGCCGTGCGACTTGCGCAGCGGGATCATCTGTTCTCCGAACAATTTTCAGTACGACGAGGGACAGCAGCTTGAAGATGGGATTGTCCGCATCACAGCCTTGGCGAATCCCGATTACTGGATGAACCTGCCGCCCGACGAGTACGCCGCAGCGAAGGCGGTCTGGGGAACGAAGATCATCGACTCGGCGGTGCGGTTCATGCCCGAATTCCGTAGCCATGTCGTCGATACCGACATCTTTACCCCCAAGACGATTCACCGCTTTACCGGCCACTTAAAGGGGGCAGTATACGGGGCTCCTCGGAAGATTCTGACCGGGGATATGCCCGCCGAACACCTGTTCCTGGCGGGAACCGACCAGGGGTTCCTGGGGATTATCGGGTCAATGCTGAGCGGGATCACGATCGCGAATAATCAGTTGCTGAGAGAGTAGCGCGAGGACGGCAGTGGGACTCGGCGCGGGGCACACAGGCTTGTCTGTCCGACTGAGAAGGATGTTCAGGTCGGCGGTTTCGACCTTTCCGGTTGTAGTGATTCTTCCCGATCTGCTTGTTGTGCCGAGCGCTCCGGGTGTATCACAGTTTCTTGTTATGACTGTTCGATACGAGGATGACGGATGTTCGGCGCATCCCAGAGTGCTTGATGCCTCGCCCTGTACTTAACCGGGCGGGGCACGTGACGGGCAGGCCTTGCCGGAAGGGAGTTTCCCATGGATCGGGAAGAGATCGAAGATCTGGTATGCGCATCTCTGGGGCGTCACCTGCGAGTGACTTGCGTCCTCGGTCTGCTCTTTTTGGGAATCGGGTTCGTGATGGGGCACCTGGTGGCGGCCCAGCATACGCGAGTCATGACGGAACGCTGGTCGGCTCAAGCCGATCAGCTGTCGAAGCAAGTCGCTCAGGTGGAGTCGAAACTGAAGGCGGAACTCGCCAAGGTCCGCGAACTCACCAAGACCCAGGTGCCAACTCCCCCTGCCACTCCGACGGCTGCGACACAGGATAACACGCTGACACCGCCCGTCATTGTCACCGAAGCAAGTCTCCCCGAGAGCCAGCAGGCCGAGGCCCGCGAACACACAGCGAAGTCCCAACTTCAGTGCCGGGAACAGGTCGCACGCTGCATCGAAGAGACAGAGCGCGAGAAGGCCCGCATTCAATCCGAGTTGCAGCCATATCTTGACCGTAAGCTGATGATCCAGGCCGCAGAGGTCTCCAGTGCCGTCAATCGGCTGCTCGATGGTCAGGTCGCTCACCTGAAGAGTCTGGCTGGCGATGAGTCCCCAGTGGCTCACGCTCAGGTGGCTCCGTACTTTCGCCCATCAAGCATCTCGCCGATCTCGGGCGAGTCGGCACCTTCTCGGACGCAGTCTGCGCGGATGTCTCCGCTGCTGCCGGTCCCGGGAGATCAGACGACATCCAGCGATGACGCAACGCTGATGCCGCTCCCGAATACTCAAATGGCTCGAGTCCCCGTCGCTGCCGAGCCATCACGCGAGCGGAGTACAGTTCTGGAGTCACCTCAGCCGACGCTGTCGAACCCACCCCGCCGCTCGATCTTCATTCGTGGTCGCAAGCCAGTTGAAGTGACCAAAAACGCTGCGGCTGCGGTCCAGTAGTTACGTGCACTTTGACTCAACGGATGTAGATAAACTCCTTGGCATTGATCAGGACGTGGCACAGCTCGGCCCAGACCTGTGCATCGGTTTCAAGGATACCAAGATCGGTTGTTGTGGCCTGAATGAATTGCAGTGCCGCCTCTTTTTCTGCGACTGAGGGTAGCCGAGAGTAGGCTTGCTGGTAGAGATCGTCGACGCGAGCGGTAGTCGACAGCTGGGGTGACTCACGCAGAGATCGCTCCGCCCACAAGCGGGCCTGCCCGGTGACCATTGGCGAGTTGAGCAGGGCGAGGGCCTGGGCCGGGACGTTGGAGACGTTGCGACGCCCCATCGAGGTGTGGGGATTCGGCATGTCGAACGCCGTCAGGAATGAATCGGCGAAGTTACGGCGGACCGAGAGATAGAGGCTGCGGCGACCCGCCCCGTCGATGGGCCCGGAGATGCCAGGCTTGCCACGTCCGTCCTGAAACGCAGTGAGGGCGATTGGTACGCTCGGCCCGTAAAGGCGGTCATCCATGCGGCCTGACAGGTCAAGGATTGAATCGCGGATAACCTCGCCTTCGAGTCGTTTGATCGGCATACGCGACAGTAACAAGTTATTCGGATCGGGATCGGTCGCTGATTGATCCCCCGGCTTCTCGGCGCTCATGCGATAAGCCGCCGAGAGGAGAATCAGCCGGTGGATCTGCTTCTGCGACCACTCCTCGCGAATCAACTCCGTTGCCAGCCAGTCGAGTAGCTCGGGGTGGGAAGGCAGCTGGCCCATGTGACCGAAATCGTCAGTCGTCGGGACGATGCCCCGACCAAAGTAGTGATGCCAGATCCGGTTCACGAGGACTCGCGGAACGATCGGCGTTTGGTAGGGATCGATCATCTGTCGGACGAGGCCGAGCCGACCGCTGCCAGACTCTTTCTCATCGGGACCATGCCCGTGGAAGACCTCGATGAAACGTCGCGGGACCTTGGCGACGGGCTTGTTCGAGTTGCCGCGGATCAGGAGTGCTTCATCGGCCGCAGAGCCTTCGAGCATCTCGGGGGCCGCAGCTGAGGTGGTCGCGATTTGAGACACGAGAACCTGGCGCTGCTCGATGAACGGCTTCGAGACTTCGGCCAGCTTTTGTCGGAACTCGGGCGTGTTGAGCCCGAAGAGTTCCGGGTGTTGGAGTACGAGTCCCAATGATGGGCCAGACAGCCCTGTAGACGAGTTCGCGTTCAACAGGTCGGACGCATCAGCGGTCGGGAGTGGTTCGGGCATCTGCTCCACCTGATACACCGCCTCGCACGCGAAGTCTGTTCCGGATTCGGCGACGATTTCGAGGTGAGCCTGATGTCCCTTGTAGCGAGTGACATCGTGCTCCACCCAATGCCATTCAGCGGCGGAGGTTTGCTTACGCACCAGTGTTCCGTGCAGCGGGCCGAGGACCAGGGAGTGCGAGTCGACAACGACATAGGTCGCACAACCTCCTCGGACCCAGGCAGCGATACGGCCCGTGGTGATCTCGAAGCTGGTGGTTCGTAATGTGCGGCCCGCTCGCCCCATCGGGCCGAGTGAACCTCCATCCCGCATTGTGCCATCGCGATCCTTGAGGCTCGCGAAGTCGGGGTCGATCTGAACCGCAATCGATTGGGAGGCGACCAGACTGACTGGCTGTTCCGGATTGTTCGATAACCAGACTCGTCGCTGGCCATCCGTCCGAGGGAACGAGTAGTAGACGCCGTCCTGATTCAGGAGTGGGATCGGCTGTGCGCTGGTCGGCAGCGAGGTGGTCGCTTCGCTGCTGGGGAAAGGGGATCGCCCCAAGGCGAACCTGGCCCAGGAGTGGAATGGAGCCGATGGATCTCCCGCGGCTTGCACGGCGTACTTTGCCCAGGCTCCGAGAATCTCGGGCTGGATCTGTCGCCGGGCAGCGATCTTCTGGACGTAGTCATGGAACTCGGGTGATTCAATCTGTCGCTGGGGCGAGTCACTGAACCGCAGGTAATCGATCCCAATGTTCCCCCAGCCGCCGCGTTCCTCGTCCACGATCTGCAGCCGTGCCATCTGACCTTTGAAGGGGATTAAATCCCAGATCTCGGCCCGCATCATATTCGAGCTGTGCCCTGTGGCTGTGAGGGCGACCTTGCCGCCAATGAGGAGATTGATGCACGTCTTGCCGGGGTGAGGGCCGCCGCCGATCAGAAATTTGAGCATGTCGTGCTCAATCTTGAACTCGTGTGAGGTCATCGTGCCGACATGGTTGTCACCTTTGCCGCCATCTCGGAGCTGATGCGTGTTGATGAAGAACTGCCCGTGAGCCTGGACATTGCCCTGATAGTCTCCGATGGTCGATTGCGTTTGAGGTTTTGTCCCGAACGCGTCGCCTGTAATTTCCCAACCTGAATAGGTTCCACCCTCGAAATCATCGAAGTCGATGTCGTTGGCAGTTGCTCCCCGGGAAAGTGCCGTCGCGAGTACTTCACGAGCAGCGAGCAGGTAATGATTCAACTGGGGACGGACGGGCTCGATGGCCACTCGGACGGTGGACTCGATCGGCACTGCGGCCTGGGCGTAGAGATCGCAGAGCTGGGACTGAATCTGGCGGTTGTGGGCCAGGCTCTCGAAAGGGCGCTGGGCGTAGCTGGTGCTTTTGAGATAACCGGCCAGGGCGTAGTAGTCCTTTTGCGAAATCGGGTCGAACTTGTGGTCGTGGCAGCGGGCGCATGAGACCGTGAGGCCGAGGAACGTCTTGCTGTAGACCTCGATCATGTTGTCGATGCGGTCGGTTTCGTCCTTGCGGATATCGACGGGGGAGTGGACCCACTCGCCGAGGAACCAGTAACCGGTGGCGAGGGACGGGTGGTGAACCACCGGCTGCGTGGAGGAAAACCGATGTTCCTGGCCAGCGATCTGCTGGCCTTCCTCGATCAGGTCGCCCGCCAGATGCTCAGCCACGAACTGGTCATAGGGAATGTCGCTGTTCAGGGCTTCGATCACATAGTCGCGATAGTGCCAGGGGTTCGGGATGTCGTAGTCGAACTCATGCCCCCGCGATTCCGCGTACCGGGCCAGGTCGAGCCAGTGACGCCCCCAGCGCTCTCCGAA
>QWOR01000285.1 GCA_003669575.1 Planctomycetota bacterium
CGCTTTTCGAGCTCTTCGATGATGCGGCTGGCCTCTTCGAACTTCTCACGCAGGCAGAGCACACGGGCCAGACCGATCTGGGCCACTTCGAGGGTGGGCTCCAGCAGCAGTGCCTCGTTGTATTTCTGCTCTGCTTCGCTGGCGGAGGTGGCTTCGAGAGCCATCGCGTCCATGATCAGCTGTTCGAGAGGCGAGGGCATGACGTTCTGGATCCACGCCCGGATTTCGGCTTCCGATTTGACGCCCTGAAACCCGTCGACGATCTGGCCATTTTTCAGCACCACGACGAGCGGGATCGACTGGACACCGAACGCCGCTGCGAGATCCTGATGCTGGTCGGTGTCGACCTTGGCGAGGATGAATTTCCCTGCGAACTCCGTGGTCAACTTGTCGAGGATCGGCGCCAGCTGTTTACAGGGACCGCACCAGGGAGCCCAGAAGTCGACAACCACCGGCACCTGCATGGAACGGGCGAGGACTTCGGTCTCGAAGTTCTCGGCGGTCGGCTCGATGGTCCAGGCGTTGAGTGACATGTTGGCTTTCCAGTCGCAGCGATCTTCGGAGTGAGAGGACTTCAGTATAGGCCGCTGAGGGAGCGGGAGACACTCTGGGCGGGTCGGGGGCCACTAGTGGATGTTCCTAGTGCGTCGAGGCGGAGTGCTCACGCACTTGCTGTGAGAGGCAGACCAGCCATAATCGAGGGTCTGCCCGAGATCACCTCACACTGGATGGACCGGCTTCCTCCCATGCGGAAACTGCTCGACGATTTATTGACGGCCTGTGCGGAGGGACGCTCGGTGGCGATCACGCTGCTGGTGGAGACACGCGGGTCGACACCCCAGAAGGCGGGCGCGTCGATGCTGGTCTATACCGATGGATCTCAAAGCGGAACTCTGGGTGGTGGGTGTGTGGAAGCTGAGGTCAAAAGACGGGCCCTGTCGCTGATCTCGGACGGACCGCCCGAACTGATGACGTTCCAGCTCGACAGCGATTATGGCTGGGATGATGGGCTGATTTGCGGTGGTCGGATGCGGATGCTGGTCGATCCGATTCGTGCAGGGGGGGAGATCAGCTACTACCAAGAGCTGGCTCGACAGGTTGAGGCGGGCCGTGGGTGTACGGAAGCTGTGGTGCTCGAGGCGGGGGAGGCTGGTGTCCCTGAATTGTCTCGCTATCTCTTTGGTCGGGATGGTGTTTGCGTGGCACAGCGAGCGGGCCAGCCCGCGTCGGCCAGACTGCTGGCCAATCTGCGTCCGCTCTCGCAGCGTCCCCGAGCCTATGTGGCTGAGGGGGTGTCCTACCTGCCGCATCTGGCGCGTGGCAAGTTGCTGATCGTGGGAGGTGGTCACGTCGGCCAGCGGGTGGCAGATCTGGCAGCGAGTGTCGATTTTGAAGTGACTGTCGTCGACGACCGGGCTGAGTATGTCACCGAGGAGCGTTTTCCCAGCTGCGTGCAGCGGATCGCAGGTCAGATCGATGACGTCCTCCCGACTTATCCCGTTGATGAAGATACGTTCTGCATCGTGGTCACCCGGGGGCATCACCACGACGAAGAGGCTCTCTTTCATCTGATTCAGCGTCCGTCTCGCTACCTGGGCATGATTGGCAGCAAGCGGAAGATCAAGATGATCTTCGACGATCTGCGACGCGAGGGTATCCCGGAGGACCGACTGGCCCGCGTGCACGCTCCGTTGGGTATCGAGATCGGCTCGCAAAGTGTGCCGGAGATCGCGATCAGTATCGTCGCCGAGCTGATTTCCTGTCGAAACCTCAGCGGGCGCAGCTGAGGTCGCCCGTGGAGGGAAACACTCTTCCAGTCGAAAACAGGGATGCCCGCTCTTGAGGCAGGGATGACAGGAGGGCATGATTCGTTGACACGGAAGCGGTGATTGCCCTCAGGAAATGACCTTGGCGATTCGGTCGAACCACTACGATGCGGCATTCGAGGCCTACCTCGCGGCGACCGGGCGGCCGTATGTCGCCATCGACGAGACGCGGCGGGCTCGCTTGGCCGAGGTCTCTCTGAAGTCAATGGACTTTATCGTCGATGGCGGGGAACACCGGTTGCTGCTCGATGTGAAAGGGCGGCGTTTCCCGACCGGGGGGGCGACCGGAACCCGCTGGGAATGCTGGGCCGACATGGACGACGTCGAGTCGCTGCTGCGCTGGGAAGAAGTTTTCGGCAACCAGTTCCGAGCGGCGTTTGTTTTCGCTTACGAGCTAGTTGATCCCCGCTGGCATGACTGGCACCCGCAGCGCTGGGAGTTCGCGGGGCGGACGTATGCGTTTTACGCCGTTTGGGTGAGCGACTTCGCCCAGGGAATGCGAACCCGCTCTCCCCGCTGGCAGACCGTGTCACTCCCCAAACAAGAGTACGCCCGCCTGCGTCGACCCTGGGAAGAGTTCCTCCCCGCTTAGAGGAGGGGCATATTTCTCTCGGTGAAAAGGGGATGAACCACGGAGGCACGGAGGGAAAGAGGTGGCGTCCGCTATTTCTCTTCTTCGTTTCCTTGCTTTCCTTGTGTTCAAATTCCCTTTCGTCCCGTCGAATGTTCGCTTCTAGGAGCCGTTCGAGGTGACCTGGTCGCGGGACGCCAGCCTTTCGGGAAACGAGTCGCTATACTTCGAACCCGACTCAGAGGACCGGTGTCACACCACCGTTCCGCACCTTGTCTGGATTCCCGCATTCATGCCGCACACACCCAGTCTGGCCACTGTTCAAGAACTAGCAGCCCAGAAACTCGCCGCCCAGAGCGTGGCCACCCCGAATTCACCCTCACCGGCCCGCCTGATTCCGGTCTATCGTCAGCTGCTCAGCGACACGCTGACTCCGGTGACGGCCCTGTGTCGCTGCGGCTGGGGACGCGAGACATTTCTGTTCGAGAGCGTGATCGGCGGCGAAAAGGTCGGTCGCTACAGCTTCCTCGGTGGCAACCCGTTCCTGCGGCTGTCAGCGCGCGGCAACAGCCTGACCATCGAAAAGAAGGGTCAGACCGAAGAGCGCGAGGTCGAAGATCCGCTGCTGGTCCTGCAGCAGATGGTCGAAGAATACAAAGCGGTCCAGCTGCCGGGTCTGCCACGGTTCCTCGGCGGAGCGGTGGGGTACTTCGGTTATGACACGGTGCGGTACACCGAGCGGTTGCCGAATCCGCCCGAGGACGATCGCCAGCTGCCCGACATGACGTTCGGTTTCTATGACCAGATGGTCGTCTTCGACCAGATTCGCAAGACGATCATCGTCGTCGCCCACGTTTGGACCGATGTACCGGATCTCAAGGCCGAGTACGAGCGGGCCTGCCGTGCGGTCGACCAGCTGTGCGAGAAGCTGCAATCGCCGAGCGACGGGCTGCAGATCCGCGACATCCCGCTGGGCGGTGACCCGACGCTGGCGTGGAAGTCCGATTTCACCCAGCCCGAATTCGAATCAGCGGTCCAGAAGTGCCAGGAGTACATCCGGGCCGGGGACATCTTCCAGGTCGTCATCAGCCAGCGGTTGGAGCTGGAGACGCAGGCGTCACCGCTCGATATCTACCGCTCGCTGCGCGTGGTGAACCCCAGCCCGTTCATGTTCCTGCTCACGTCGAAGGAAGTCTCGCTCGTTGGTAGCTCACCCGAGATCATGGTCCGTGTTGAGAATGGCGAGACGACGATCCGCCCGCTGGCCGGGACGCGCAAGCGGGGAGCCACCGAAGAAGAGGACCGCGAACTGGCTGCTGATCTGCTCGCCGATCCCAAGGAGCGGGCCGAGCATGTCATGCTGGTCGATCTGGCCCGCAACGATGTCGGCCGCGTGGCGGAGTACGGCTCAGTCGCCATCAGCGATGTGATGGTCGTCGAACGCTACAGCCACGTCATGCACATCACCTCGAACGTCAAAGGCCAGCTGCGCGAGGGACTGCACGCGATTGATGCCCTGCGGGCCGGGCTGCCCGCCGGAACGGTGTCGGGGGCTCCGAAAGTGCGAGCCATGCAGATCATCGACGAAGTCGAAAAGCACCGCCGCGGCCCCTACGGCGGGGCGGTGGGGTACATCGACTTCACTGGCAACATGGACACCTGCATCGCGCTCCGCACCCTCGTGATGCAAGGCCAGAAAGCCTTCGTCCAGGCCGGCGCCGGCATCGTCGCCGACAGCGTCCCCGCCAGCGAATACCAGGAAACTCTCAATAAGGCCAAGGGACTGCTGCGGGCGATCGAGGTGGCGGAGAGGTTTACGAAGTAGGTCGGGGTGCTTCGGAGAGGCGGGGGGAGCAGCCGGAAGAGGTCATTGCTTCAGTCTCATCAGCGAGGTAGCCTCCTGTGCGTTGCACACGGGTAGGCCCCAAAGCTGGCCAACCCGTGCCACCCAGCGTGTCAACCAAACCAGCAATGATACAATCCAAAGAGAGAAATTTGATGCTCGACAGCATTTGAATTCAACGGTCAGAATGAACTCATGAATGCTTCTTCTGCAATCTCGCCGCTTGAATACCCGGCAACGTGGCCGCCTCCACTGATGCCGCCGACGCCAAGTCATCTTTTTCATCGAATTCCAATTGTGGGTTGGCTCGCTTGGTACTTGACATGGTTGCGACACGCTGGAAAACATCAACGGACGATGCTCGACCCAATAGCAGAGGAAATTATTCGACAACTTAATCTTCGACCAACTACTGGCGGTTGGCCCATCAGCACTGAACAGAGACAAATCGTTAAAATAATTTCAGACGCCGTTTGCTTGGAGAAAGGAATGGATTTTCCTCCCGCACTCCACCCCGAAGACCCATGCCAGCTACTCTTCTGGGGGCCATTTGATGACATAACGCCGGGAATAATCAGGGCTGAACTCAGCAAACAATTTCGATTTCATCTACCCAGCGAATTCATCATTCGTTCATGGGACGAAAATTGGACACTTCGAACATTCGTCGAAGTCTGCGACGAACACAGGCTTAGTAGTTGTAGGTCAGGCTGTGCCTGACGATTCTGTTTGAACTCCCCTCAGTCGCGAGTGTCAGGCACAGCCTGACCTACAACTCTCCTCTCTGTCGAGGCGATCACTACGCTCAATGCCTCGGCAGGCTGACGCCGTGCCGCTCTTGGGGAGGGGCGAGATCGGGCATACCGGGCCTTGATCGTGTCTGGTGACTCTCATTGCAGTCGCACGCCTACCATGTACACTTTTACCGCTCCTTGCCGCATCTCACATTTGTGCGGTTGGCGAATGGAATCACCTCGGGCGGACGGGTGGGTGTGGGTTGAAGTCGATTGACATTGTCTACTTTGAAGCGGGATCGGGGCATAAGACAGCTGCGGAGGGGCTGCGTCGGGCGGTGCTGGAGCGGCATCCCGACTGGGACTGCCGGATGGTCGATCTGGCGGAGATTCTGCGGTACGACTGGGCACAGGCGGGCCGTCTGGTCTGCCTGCTCATTGATCAGTTCAACGCCTGCATGCGTCGCGAGAAGTATGTCGGGTTTCGTGAGATGGTCGGACTGGCGATCTGGTTCAGCCGCATGTCCTCGACGTACTGGTTTTATCTGGTTCGCTGGGGGATGAGCCAGTATTGGCGCGGACGATGTCCAGATATGATCGTTTCCGTGACTCCGATGTTTAATGCGGTGTTGTATCAAGCGGCCCGGCGTATGCGTCCCGATGTGGTGTGCGTGACGATTCCGGTCGATCATGAGGAGGCGCGGCCGGGGTACTGGTTTGAGCCACACATCAAGCAACACTATCTACTGGCAGGTAATCGCTTGCTGGAGCAAGCTCGGCTGGCTGGTGTCAAACCCGCCGAGATCCACACGATTTCCGGAATGATCATTGATCCGGGTTTCTACGGGGCGCCTCAGCGAAGCCGATCGCAGCTGGATGCTGAGTTCGGTCTCGACCCCGCCTTGCCGCTGGGCGTGATTTCGTTCGGCTGTCAGGGGACGGTCAATGTGCTTCGCATCGCGCGGCAGATTGCCGCTGAGGGGCTGGCGATCAACCTGTTGTGTCTGTGCGGCAAGAATCAGCAACTGCAGGCGGACGTGCGGGACCTGAAGACGCCGCATCCCTGTGTGGCTGTGGGATTCCGGCCCGAGCCACCTTGTGATCTGCTGTATGCCGCCAATGTCTTGATCGGCAAGCCCGGGACGATGACGCTCAACGAGGCGATCATCACGGGGACCCCGTTTGTGGCCCTGGAAAGCGACGGCTTGAAGCCGATTCAAGAGGGCAACGAAGTGTTTGTCGTTGAGACGGGGATCGGACTGGTCGCTGGTTCCATAGAGGATGTTCCCGCTGCGGTCCGTCAGGTGCTGACCCAGCCGCAATATCCCGGCAACCTGAAGCGGGCACATCACACAGGTGTCTTTGACGCCGTGAAGGAGATTGAACGTTTGCTTGGACAGAATGGAGATGCGGGGTAGGGCGGATCAGGGATTCGTCTTTCGAGGCGCTGCCGACCGCTGCATTTGGTGGATCTCGCTGGGGTTGATCCATTCCAACCTTCGTCTCTAACATCCACCTTCGCTGCACATTGGTCGGGTCTGACAGGGATGATCAGGTATGTCGCATGTCTCGCTGAATATGCCTGTTTTCGTCACCGGGCACCGGGGGCTGGTGGGGTCGGCACTGGTTCGTGCCTTGCGCGGCGCGGGCTTCAAACGCGTCCTCACCGCCACCCGCAGCGAACTTGACCTTCGCGATCCAGTGGCAGTGGCCGAGTGGTTTGGCTTGCATCGTCCTGCTTATGTTCTGCATGCCGCCGGTAAGGTGGGCGGGATCCTGGCCAACTCTCAGCAACCTGCCGATTTCCTCTATGACAACATCCTGATTCACGCCACGGTGATGCGTGCCGCCTGGCAATCGGGAGTTCAGAAGCTGCTGTATCTGGGGAGTTCGTGCATCTATCCCCGCGACTGTCCGCAACCGATCCGCGAGGAGTATCTGCTCACGGGGCCGTTGGAGCGGACCAACGATGCCTATGCCATTGCCAAGATTTCCGGATTGGTGGGATGTCAGGCGTATCGGCGGCAGCATGGCTGTGATTTTATTTCGGCGATGCCGACCAATCTGTACGGACCAGAGGATAACTTCTCCCCAAGTGGCTCTCATGTCCTTCCGGCCCTGATCCGCCGCTTCCACGAAGCCAAACTGGCTGGCACCCCCGCAGTCACGATCTGGGGCACGGGCACGCCCCGTCGCGAATTTCTGCATGTCGACGATCTGGCGCGTGCTTGCCTGTACCTGTTAGAGCACTACAGCAGCGAGCAGACGATCAACATCGGGACGGGCGAAGATGTCTCAATTCGTGAGCTGGCGGAAATGGTCAGGGACGTCGTCTGCCCCGGAGTCCGCCTGGAATTTGATACCTCCAAGCCCGACGGGACTCCCCGCAAACTGTTGGATGTGACCCGTATCAATCAACTGGGCTGGAAGCATTCCATCGTGCTGACCGAGGGTGTTCGCTCGACCTACGACTGGTATCTCGACCACCAAGGATCGCTTCGTGAAGCCGGTATCGATCCGAAAAGTTCAAGCAACTTGGTCGCCATGCCTAGCACGCTCGGAAAGGCGGCATAACTCTGGCATCAGGGGGGCTTGGCGTGATGGTCATGCGTTCGTTGAGCCACTTGTGCCAGTGATCATGTTATCAATCGGAGTTGGCTTTCTTGCCCGGCTTCGTCTTACGGGGTGGCGAAGGTTAACTGCTTTGAGCCTACCGCGGCGGCGTAACTGGAAGAGGATTGTGCCTCACGGCTTTTCGGTAAGGTCGCCTCTGTACGTTGCACACGGGGCGTCCCCAAAGCGAGCCAAGTGGTGTTACCCTGCGTGAGAATTTATACCCAGAAAAACGCCACGGTGGCATAGGTCACCATGGCAACCCCAGCCACCAGTTTACCGAATGTACCCAGCAGTCTTCCGACCAGGGCAGCCTGACTGACCGAGAGCCTGGCGAGATTCTCGCGGCCCTTCCAGGTTTCGCCCAGGTA
>QWOR01000164.1 GCA_003669575.1 Planctomycetota bacterium
CGCCACGACTTCGCAGCCATTTTTCCTGTATCTGGCTCACCACGCCCCGCACACACCGATCGAGGCCAAAGAGGCCGACATCAAGTACTTCGAGCGAAAGCTGCGACCGGACTTGAAGCACCAGAACGCAGCTTATGCCGCGATGGTCAAGAGTATGGACGACGGCATCGGACGGGTGCTTGATCATCTGAAGACGTTAAAACTCGATCAGAGCACCATCGTTATCTTCGCTAGCGATAACGGCGGCTACATCCGCGTCAACGAAGCCCAGAATGCCCCCATCACAAACAACTCTCCGCTCCGATCGGGGAAGGGGTCACTCTATGAGGGCGGCGTGCGAGTGCCACTGATTGTGAAGTGGCCACAGGTCACGCCAGCAGGAGTTGAGTGCGGTGAACCCGCGGTGCTGACCGACCTGTTCCGGACGCTGCTGAGTGCCGCGGGGATTTCAGCGCCGGCAGACCTCCCGCTCGACGGGCTCGACTTGGTTCCCGTGCTGAAGAAGTCCGATTCGAAACTCGACCGGGACACGTTGTTTTTCCACTTCCCGCATTATTACCACGCTCCGCCCACGACGCCCGGCAGTTCGATTGTGGTCGGCCCATGGAAGCTGATCGAGTACTACGAAGATGGCCGAGTTGAGTTGTACAACCTTGACGATGACCCGTCAGAGGAACGCGATCTGGCGGGGAACATTCCCGACAAGACCGCCCAACTGCGAGAACAGCTGCGGAACAGGCTGAAGTCAGTGAATGCAGCGATGCCGACCCCGAATCCGGATTTCAAGCGGTGACGCGCGAATGTCGGGCCATACGGGTCGGCGATAGAACCCACTCCGGGAGGGCCAAGCTGACCGCAGTCTGTACGAGTGTCCCTGGTGGAACCACCGGTTTTCAGTTGCTGTTCCCAATTCGCCCCACTTCGACTCCAATCAGAATCCGATACGTTGATCGCCAGACATTGCGGAGCCAAAAATGCCAATCCCTGTTCTCTGTAGCTGTGGAAAGAACCTGAACATTCCTGACCAGTATGCCGGGATGAAGGTCAAGTGCCCCGCCTGTTCCACCACGATCAACGTCCCCGCAGCTGGACCAGCAGCTCCACCTCCCCCGCCGTCCCGGCAGACATCGAAGCCAGCGCCATCTGCCTCCGAGGAAGAGAGCCCGGAGGATGGCCGCTACACCCTCGATGAGTTCCTGCGCCGCAGTGCCGAACGGGATCATGGTCAGGGACTTTTCGAACTGGAGAGCGAGCGACTGCTGGAGGTCAACCTCGACGGGATGGTCTGGACCAAGATGGGGTCGATGGTGGCCTACGTCGGAGACGTGAAGTTCACCCGCGAGGGGATCCTCGAACACGGCATCGGCAAGTTCCTCAAGAAGGCCATCACGGGCGAGGGGGCCAGACTGACCAAGGCTGAGGGCGAAGGGAAGGTATATCTGGCCGACATGGGCAAGAAGGTCACGATTCTCGAACTCCACGATGAATCGATTTTCGTGAACGCCAACGATGTCCTGGCCTTCGAAGGGTCCATTGAACACGACATCAAGATGATGCGCAAGATTACCGGCATGCTGGCTGGCGGCCTGTTCAACATGAAACTTTCGGGCACAGGCATGATCGCCATCACCACCCACTATGACCCACTGACATTGCGGGTCAGCCCCGGACAGCCGGTCTGTACCGATCCGAATGCCACGGTCGCCTGGTCAGGCAACCTCTCCCCGGGGTTTAAGGCGGACGTATCACTCAAGACCTTTTTCGGGCGAGGGAGCGGGGAGTCGATTCAAATGCTGTTCGAGGGTGACGGTTTCGTCGTCGTCCAGCCCTATGAAGAGGCCTACTTCCAGGCCACGCGGTGACATCGAGGGGAATGATCCCCCACAAAGGCTCGACGACACAAAGGTCTGTCGCGGATTCTCTTTGTATCTTCGTGTCCTGATGGTGAAAAACTCTCTCACCAGCCTCCCATGAATCGGATTCCCCCGTGGCTGGACTCGCCATTAGGCTCCGCTACAATGAGGCTCTACGGGGGTGGATAGCTATCCCTTGCGCGGTGGGACCGCATGAACCGGGTCAGGCGGAAACGAGCAGCCCTAAGTGTCGTGTTACCAGGTGCGTGAGGGGTAGCTTTCCGCTCCCGTTTCTTCTTGAATGACGGTCCGGGTCGAGCAGTTCAATTGCTCCCCTCTCATTCAGGACGCCCTGTTCGACTGCGGACGGTCGGCACCGCGTTCGATCCGAGTCCCAAGTTCCGGTCTCTCGCCGAACGCCTTTTCCATGAACGCCCCTGCCACGCTTTCCCCCTCTTCCCTGATGCTCGCGATTGAGTCATCGTGCGACGAGACCGCGGCAGCTGTCGTGACGAAGGACCTGCGTATCCTCTCCAGCGTGGTCGCCAGCCAGAATGAACTTCACGAGCGGTTTGGCGGTGTGGTGCCGGAGATCGCCTCGCGGGCCCATGTGCAGCGAATCCTGCCCGTCATTGATGATGCGATCCGTAAAGCAGGAATCCAGTTGCGAGACATCTCCGTTATTGGTGTCGTGACCCAGCCGGGTCTCGTGGGATCGCTACTGGTCGGTCTCACAGCTGCCAAGACGCTGGCTCTGGTACTCGACAAGCCGCTGGTCGCTGTGAATCACATCGAGGGGCACATTTACGCCTGTCGGCTGGCAGCTGGGCGTGACATTTTTCCGAGCATCGGGCTGGTGGTCAGCGGGGGGCACACGAATCTCTATCACTGTCGTTCCGCCACGCAGTTCGACCTGATCGGAGCGACAATCGACGATGCGGCAGGCGAGGCCTTTGACAAGGTGGCCAGTGTTCTCGGACTCCCCTACCCGGGCGGGCCGATGATCGAGAAGGTCGCGCAGACTGGAAACTCACAGGCCTTTCGTTTTCCCCGGACCTTCATCAAAGAGGACCGGCTCGACTTCAGCTTCAGCGGCGTGAAAACGTCCGTTCTGTACGAAGCGAATGGCCAGCCGGGGGCCCACTCTCAACCTCCAGCTCTGACGGAAGCCCGAATCGCAGACATTGCCGCCAGTTTTCAGGCCGCAGTCATCGATGTTCTGGTCACCAAGTGTCGGCAGGCTCTGCGCCGATTCGACTGTAAGACGTTGTGCGTTGGTGGTGGAGTGGCCGCCAACAGCGCATTTCGCCAGGCCCTGGAAGAATTGGCCCGTCGGGATCGCATCGAACTTCATCTCAGCCCGCGTGAATATTGCACCGACAACGCCGCGATGGCAGCGGTAGGCTGGGAACTCTACGCCGAGGGACGCCTGGCCCCCTTAGATCAGGATGTCGTCCCGGGCCTCGTCAGAAAGTCGGAAAGTGAATCAGCCGCCTCGACGACCTGAGTGACCGCCCATTGGACTCCAACGAATTCTTTCACGGAATCCTATTCACACAAACAACTTACGCGACCCCAAAGACAATTTCACAGGTTGTTTTGAAAAGCCAGCAACGCTGATCTCCGGAACACACAAATTCTTCCGGCAATAAACTGCGTTATGCCGAGTCGAGTCAGAACTCATCTTGAGTGATTTTTAAGATTTGGATATCCCTCCGCCATCATCGCGGAGTCTCCCTCCTCGTCTGACGTCGTTCCACGTCAGATACCCCTCTCCCCCCCCCCCACCTCACCGAAAGCCCTCTCATGCCCGGAGTCGCATCGCAATTGCGCGAACGCCCGCAGCGTGTGCATTGGCTTTGGGCTGGTGTGACGGCGTGTATGCTGCTGCTGGCAGGAGAGGCATTTGCAGAAGACGAGACCGGTCGAGCGGGTTCCAGGGGCCCCCGAGTCTCTCGTGCATCGCTCCTCGACCCCGAGCTCATCGCTCCAGAGGAACTCGAAGAAGAATCCGAGGATGAGCCTGCGGAGTTTTCGACGGACGAGATGCTCAAGGAACCGGTCGTGGATGTCCTGATCGAGGGACACGAGACGATCGCTGAGTATGCGATTCAAAAGTGGCTGAAGGTCAAAAAAGGCCGCGTCGTAACCCCCCAGGAAGTCCAGGAGGATGTCGCCGCCCTCCGCAAGACTCACTGGTTCTCCAGTGTGCGCCCCGTTTATCGCCGCACCAAAGACGGGATCGTTCTGGTCTATGAAGTCCGCGAGAAACCGGTGATCCGCTCCGTCCAGTTCATCGGCAACAAGAAAATCAAAACCACGGAGATCGAGGCCTACACCGGCTTGCGCGTCAATCAGCCCTTTGATGTCGCCATCAATCGGGAAGCAGTGGCCAGAATTCGCTCCATGTATCTGGAAAAGGGATTCCGGAATTCCAATGTCCAACTGACCAAGGGCAGCGATCCCAAGGACCGCGAAGTCATCATCACCATCGAAGAAGGCCCCAAGACTCGCGTCTTCGGCACCAGCTTTGAAGGGAATGAATTCAATAGTGATGCTGTTCTGAAGACCAAGCTGGCCACCAAGTCTGCCTGGTTCCGACTCATCAGCGGCATTTATGACCCACAACTGGTCGATAATGATGTCATCACCTTGACCCAGTATTACGAGAATCTGGGCTTCTTTGATGTCAAAGTCACCAAAGAGGTCACGGAAACTGACGACCACAAAGGGATCTACGTTGTTTTCCATGTCGAGGAAGGTCAGCGGTACAAAATCCGTAACATCGATCTGAATGGCGAAGATGTCGTCAGCGAGGAAGAACTCTTTCACAAACCCAAGCTGAAAGCGGGAGACGCATTCAACCGCATGTATATGCAAAGAGATCTGGCGAAGATGAAAGAGAAGTACGATGTCCTGGGACGTCTGTACGCCACGGTCACCCCGACGCCGATCTTTCTGGATGAGCCTGGGATGATCGACCTGGAATACCAGATCAACGAGGACAAACCCTACCTCGTTGGCGATATCAAGGTGAACTTCCGCGGCGATCAACCGCATACCCGCGAAGACGTGATCCTCAATAACGTGGCACGACTGGTCAAACCCGGACAGCTGGCCAATGGCCGCAAAATCGATCTCGCCCGTCGACGTATCGTGGGCAGTCAGTTGTGGGATCAGTCTGATCCACCCTCGTTTGAAATCGTCCAGGTCGATGGCCGCGATTACACGCTGGCCCAGGACGACCCGCTCAGCGACATCATGCGCGGCCAGGAAGGCAACCAGGACTTCCCCTATAACCTGCAACCGCCAGCCCCCGAGTTCCTGCAACCCGGATACGGCCACGGCCTGGCCTACAAACGCCGCCAGCCCGCACCAAATCGCGCTGTTCCGACAGTCGCCCCCCCCAAGAAGTTGCCCACCTCGCAGAATTCGGCCAATACCACTGCTCCCGAAGAACGCCAATCCAAGCCGATGTCTTCGACCGCCCGTTCCGGCAATGGTTATGAACTGGCCGCTCGCGAGACCACAACGCTTCAGAAACGCGATTCCAGCGTTCTGGCCAAAGCCCGCGCCAAAGCAGGGCTGACTGCGGAAAAGCCCTCCCTGTACAACATGGACCCGTCCACTCTCTTCGGAGAATCTCTCGATCCTGACATCGAGATTCGTGGCCAGTCCGATGAAATGATTCAACGAGGTCAGAGCATCGACCGGAACGGGATGCCTGTTCCTCAGGACTTTGGCTCCGGAAGTTCCGAATCAGGGAATCCCTACGGTGGTTCCACGTTCGGACGAGTGCGTATCCCCCCGCCTGGATATGTCGATCTCGATATTGACGTCACGGAAGGGCGTACTGGCCGATTGATGTTCGGTGCTGGTGTGAACAGCAACAACGGACTCGTCGGTTCGGCGGTGCTGCAGGAAGACAACTTCGACATCATGCGGCCCCCTCGCAGCTGGGCCGATATCGTCAACGGATATGCCTGGCGCGGAGCGGGCCAGAGTTTCCGCCTGGAAGCGCAGCCTGGTAACCAGGTCAGCCGATACGTGGTCAGCTGGAATGACCCGTTCTTCATGCGAACCGACTACAACCTCGGCCTCAGCGGCTTTTACTTTAATCGTTACTACACTCAATGGACGGAAGATCGACTGGGTGGCCGCATCAGTGTGGGCCGCGTGATCAATGAATACTGGTCGGGCAGCATGGCCCTGCGTCTGGAAGACGTTGACATTCGCAACATTCCGGCCGGAGCTCCCACAGATCTGACCAGCGTGGCAGGGAGTAACTTCCTGTCTACCGTCGGTTTCACCCTCTCCAACGATACTCGCGATAACGCGTTCATCCCTTCGCAAGGACACTTCCTGGAAGGTTCGTTCGAGCAGGCCTTCGGTGAGTTCAACTACTCCAGAATCGAAGCCAACGGGTCCCAGTACTTCACCGTACGAGAGCGCGCCGACGGATTCGGCAAGCACATCGTCCAGCTGTATGGGTCGGTGGCCTGGTCAGGCAGCGATACTCCGATCTTTGAACGCTACTACGCCGGTGGTTACTCGTCCTTTCGAGGCTTTGCGTTTCGTGGAGTGTCCCCAGAGCAAGGCGGCATGAAAGTCGGGGGTAACTGGATGGCATTGGGAACCGCTGAGTACATGCTTCCCATTACCGCCAACGACCAGATCCGCATGGTCGGCTTTACCGACTTCGGTACCGTTCAGCAGGATGTCGGTTTCGAGGATTTCCGAGTCAGCGCCGGTGTAGGCTTCCGCCTCGTGATCCCGGCCATGGGCCCGGCTCCGATCGCCTTCGACTTTGCCTGGCCAATCGTCGACCAGAAGACCGACACCCGCCGGATGTTCAGCTTCTACGTCGGATTTACGCGATAATCTGCTTGCTCCAGCCGGCAGCAGCGAATTATGCAGGATGAATGAACGCCGTCGGTCCGTTCTCATCCCGTCTTTTACGTGAGAATCCCTCGGTCTGGCTGTGGGCAAACGATGGACTGTGACTAAAAATGCCATGGCGAACTGCCTGCCGCAATACGAGGCAGCCTTCCATCGAAGTCTCGAGGAGCTGAGATTGAGTCACCTGGCACAGCTGAAAGAAAGCCTCACCCCCTGGCGAGAGGAGCTGCTGAATCATCGGCTCTATCGCGAGATCGACCAGCTTGCGTCTCTGCGTCTGTTCATGGAACACCATGTGTTCGCCGTCTGGGACTTCATGTCGCTGCTCAAGGCCTTGCAGAGAAATTTGTGCAGCACCGAGGTTCCCTGGCTGCCTCCTGCGAACTCGCATCATTGCCGTCTGATCAACGAGATCGTACTCGCCGAAGAATCCGACCAGAACGAGGCCGGAGATTACGCCAGCCACTTTGGTCTTTATCTCAGTTCCATGCAGCAGTGCGGAGCCGACACGTCGGTCATTGGAGGGTTCATCGACCAACTGCGTCAGGGAGTACCGATCGATGTCGCGATCGCATCCTCACGAATCCCGGAGCCTGCGAGGCAGTTCATGCAGCAGACATTCGCGGTGATCAACAGCGGGGACATTCGAGCCATCGCCTCCGCGTTCACTTTTGGTCGGGAAGACCTACTGCCCGCTGTGTTTCAGCGTATCGTCGATGAATTGAATACCCAGGCTGACGGGCAGCTCTCCATATTCAAGTATTATCTGGAACGACACATCGGACTGGATGGTGATGAACACGGTCCGATGGCCCAACGACTGGTCGAATCGCTCTGCGGCACCGATGAAGAATCGTGGAAGATCGCGACCAACTCAGCGGTGACATGCCTCAAAGCACGGATCAACCTTTGGAATGGGATTGACGAGCTCAATCACACATGTCTGCAGGTATCGACCAATTGATTCATAGCAGCGAGAGCTGCAACGGAACGACAGGAACACCTCGGACTGAGATCACTTCAGCTCGAATGTCAGCTCATTCGTTCCCTCTGCCACATTGGCGACGAGCTTGGAGGTACTCTGACGCTGGTACTTTGACGGAACGGTTTTCAGAACGTTCGCAGCTGGTGTTCCGAATTGTGCTGGTA
>QWOR01000083.1 GCA_003669575.1 Planctomycetota bacterium
CTCATGCCTCACCATTTCTCACGTCGCACGTTCCTCCGCGGTGTCGGTGTTTCGATGGCTCTCCCGTGGATGGAGTCGATCCCGGTCTGGGGTGATGAGATCACCTCCACCGCTCAATCGTCGAGCGAAGCGCCGGTTCGCATGGCGGTTCTGTTCTCAGGGAACGGCTATCACAGCAAAGAGTGGTGGGCCAAGGGAGAAGGCAAGGGATTGGAACTGGGGCAAGTCCTCGCCCCGCTGAACGACTTCCGCGAGAAGCTGTTGTTCGTCCAGGGGCTGTACAACGTCGAAGCCACCAAGGGCAACATCCACAGCTCACAGACCGGAAACCTGTTGTCGGGAGCTCCCCTGGCATCTGGCGGTGAGATCAAGTCGGGAACCAGCGTCGACCAGCTGTTGGCCCAGACCTATGGCCGCTCGACTAAGGTGCCCAGCCTGGTTCTCGGATGCGAGGCGGCGAACCCCTCGGTCCATAAGAACTATTCGATGCTCTACAGCTCGCACATCTCGTGGTCTTCACCCACCTCGCCGACGCCTCTTGAACTCTACCCCGCATTGGCATTCGACCGTCTGTTCAAGGACGAGGTCCAGAAGGGGGACAAGAGCGTTCTTGACTCCGTCCTCGCAGACGCGGGAGATCTGCGTCGTCAGATCAGTTTCAGTGACCAGTTAAAGCTCGACGAGTACCTCGACTCGGTCCGCGATGTCGAACAGAGAATCGACCAGGCCGGGAAGAAAGGCGAGCTGCAGGGCTGGCGTCCGACGCTCGACAAGCCCAACATCCCCCGCCCCGCCGATGGTATTCCCCAGAATATCGCCGACCACATGCGGCTGATGTGCGATATCCTCGTCCTCGGGTTCCAGACCGACACGACCCGTATCGGAACGCTCAAGCTCAACAACGACCACTCGTCGTTGCGATTCCCACACCTTGGCGTCGACTACATGATCCACCATCTGCTGTCGCACTCCGACACCGCGGACTGGCTCAAGGTGAATCAATTCTTCGTGGAACAGCTGGGCTATATCGCTCGCAAGCTCGATGCGATTCAGGAAGGTGACCGCACGCTGCTCGACAACTCCATGCTCATGATGTGTTCGAGCATGATGACCGGCGGCCACAATAACGATCAGCTGCCAGTCGTGTTTGTCGGAGGAGGCGGAGGCCGGATTCAGGGCGGTCGCATCCTCAACTACCGCGAGCAGACGAACCGCCAGATGTGCCGGCTCTACATGTCGATGATGGACAAGATGAACATCCGGCCGAAGACCTTCGGCGATGCCACAGAAGCTCTCAACGAGGTCTGATGCGACTGTGACTGGCAATTTGCCGGTCTGCCGTGCTTGTTCGTCGGCGCTCGCCGCGACACCTTGACGATGCGTCCGCCTGAAGTGAGTACGCAACAGTATGGGCCCAACTCCCAACCACCACTTCAGTCGACGCACAGCCCTGGGCGCTATCGCTGGTTCGCTCGCCAGTGCTGTCTGGGCTCAAGGTCAGGTTCAAGCCCCAAGGGTCAAGCACCTCGCCATCGGGAACTATGGCATGCGGTCGCTCACCTTGGAGGAGGCGATCCGCACGACATCAGAAATCGGCTTCGATGGCTTCGAACTCTGTGCCATCCCCGACTGGGACAGCTCACCGTCTCGTATGGACAACGAGCGACGGAAGGCGATTCGAACTCTGCTTGAGGACTCGCAACTCCGCCTGGTCGCCGTGATGGAAGATGTGCCCCCCAAGGCCGATGCTGCAGAGCATACCCGAGGGCAAGAGCGGCTCCAGGCTGCCCTCACTCTGGGTCGTGACCTTTCACCTCAGAGTCCGCCACTGGTTCAGACAGTCCTCGGCGGTGGAAAGTGGGACGAGGTCAAGAACATGTTCCGCGATCGAGTCGGCGACTGGGCAAAGATGGCCGCAGAACTCGATGGACTGATCTGCATCAAGCCGCACAGGTTCGGCGCCATGTCGACGCCCGCTCAAGCAGCCTGGATCATCGAGCAGCTGGGGAACACGCCTCGTATCCGGATCGTTTACGACTACAGCCACTACGCCTTTCGCGATCTCAATATTGCTGACACAGTTGAGCAGGGTCGCAAACTCATCGCCTATGTGGCCATGAAAGACGCTGTTCAAGCGGGTGACAAAGTTTCGTTCTCACTTCCCGGTGAATCAAAATCCATCGACCACGCCGCAATCGCCCGATCTTTGCACGGGGCGGGATATCAGGCTGACTTCTGCTGCGAGGTCAGCGGACAGGTTTCCTCAAAGCCGGGATACGATCCGGTCACAGCTGCCAAAGTCTGCTACGAAAACATGAAAGCCGTGCTCACCACTTAGAGCACGGCTTTCGGAATGTTTCATGATCTCCGACTCAGCCTGGGAGCTGGCCGCGATTAGGGGAGCTCGTACTTCTCTTCCTTTGACTTGTCGGCTCCAAAAGCAGCCCGCAATGCCTCTTCATTGGCAGCGACCGTCTTCGCGGGGCCCGTCAGCTTGAGGAAGTAATTTCCGGCGGGCGCTCCATCCTTGCTGGTCGCCGACAGGATCACTCCATGCATCCGATAGCCGGGTGTCGGTACGGTCTTTCGCATAATGGGTGGCCCCACCGGACGGCGGTACGTTCCGCTGAGTTGAACCAGCACATATTCCCCCTGAGGGCATTTTCCCTGCGACATGACCAACTCGCGGCCCTCTTTCTCGAACTGATCAATCCATCTGGCGATGTTGGCTTCGCGGGTCCCCCCGATCGGAGGCGAGATCACCAGCTCAGTGGGGTCGGCATCTCCCTCGGCGGGTGTGATCGCAAACTGCGCGAGGCGCAGGCTGTTCGAGGGTTGTTGCTGCTTCCAGCTCGGTGGAACGGTCAGATTCAAGTCGCCCGCTTTCACTTCCTTTCCGCTCGCCGCAGGTGCATCTGACTTGGGCGCATCTTCTGCAGAGACCGTCACCACCAGCAGTGGCAACGCCAGCAACAACCACATAAACCGAATTCTCATGATCTGTTCCTTGAGGAAACCCGGAAGGCCTTAGCGCCTCAGCGAGTCCAATTCAATGCGAAGAGTGACGTATCGCCACAGCTGCGTCATTCATCGCAGTTCGCTGTGAGGAATCATTGTGTGATCATGAGTAGGGAAATTCAACATGGCAGACGCAACACTGCAACATCCTCAATCGAGTCTGTCAGCGGGTCCATTCCTATCAAAACAAAAAAGTGGGGGAGGACGCAAGTCCTCCCCCGCAGGCATTCCGTATTCTCGAACGATCACTCAGAGCTACTTCGTGCAGGTCCCGCCATCACAGCCAGCGGTCATCGGAGCTGAGCAGCCCGGATCGACGGCCAGACAGCCGGTGTCACAGCAAGGATCGACTGGAACCTGACGGCAGACCGTCTTGGGCACGCAGCGGGTCTTGCAGACCATGACCTGACGTGGGACGCAGCGGGTCTTGGTGACGTAGCGGGTCTCACAGACATTGCGGCAGGTGGTATACGGCACCTTGCGGTGACAGACCTGCTGGGTCATCGTGCAGGTGGTGTAAGGCACCTGCTTGGTGCGTTGCTCACAAGTGTAGCTGCAGGTCGTGTAAGGCACCTGACGGCTCACAGTCTCACAAGTCCAGGTACAGGTCGTGTAAGGCACCTGCTTGGTGCGGCATTCACGAGTGTAGGTACAGGTCGTGTAAGGCACCTGCTTTGAGCGTTGCTCGCAGGTCCAGCTGCAGGTCGTGTAGGGCACCTGCTTTGTGTAGCTGTAAGGAACCCGACGGCAGACCGTGTAAGGGACCTTGCAGTGCTTGGTTTCCGAGACCCAGCGAGTGCAGCAGACCTGACGGGTGACCGTCTTGGGGCACCAGACCTTCTTGCAGCAGACGCGGGGTGGGCACTGAACCTTTTCGACGTGACAGCAACCAGGCTTGTAGACGCAGCAGCAGCCGGATTCATCCCAGCTGAACGAGCCGGGGCTGCTGACGCAGCGGTCAACGACTGGTCCGGGAACGCATTCCTTCACGATCTTCCACTCACCACACTCGACGTTCTCGCAACGAGTTTCGGTGACGGGACGGCAGGTCGTCGTACAGACATCACGGTAACAGGTCTCGGTTTCGGTCCGGTAACCCGTGCAGCAGACATCGCGGTAGCAGGTCTGGTAGCAGGGCTTGCGAACCGTGTAGCACACCGTGCGGTAGCAAGTCTGGTAGCAGGGCTTGCAAACCGTGTAAGTCACGTTGCGGTAGCAGGTCTGATAACAAGGCTTGCGGACCTGGCAGCAGACCGTGCGATAGCAGGTCTGGTAGCAAGGCTTGCGAACCGTGTAGCACACAGTCTTGTAGCAGGTCTGATAGCAGGGCTTGCAGACGGTGTAGCACTCATCCCGCCAGCAGGTCTCGCGAACAACGCGATTGCACTGAACCGGCACCTTCTCGTAGCAGGTGTCCATAACAGTCTGGCATTCCTGGTACGTTTCCGTACACCAGACGGTCTCTTTCACCGTCTTATAGCAACCGCTGTTGCAAGTACGGGCCTGGCAGTAGTCCTGACAGGGCTCGCAGCTTTCTGCCGGACAGCTTCTGTAGCGGCCGATACCGCAGAAGAGGCCAGCCTCGGATTCCGATCCGCCGAGCAGCGCGAAGGCTGCCATTAAGACGGATAACCAAGTCATGTTTCGCATGGCTAAAGATCCCCCAAGTGTTCTCATTCGAGTTCGGAATTTGTGGTGAGCCGGGTCCAATACGGAATGACGGACCGGCACACTTTGCCTAATGGTTAGACTTCGGCCGACAAAGTCTTCCAACTCCAGCTCTCCGGAGTATTCACGAACTCTTGCGAGGATTTTCGAACCGGCATCCCTGCCTAGTCCCTACAACCAATCCGGCAGAAAACTCCGATGGCACAGAACTGTTCAAATTCCTGCGCACCTTTGATTCGACCGGACAGGCCACGGGCCTTCACCACGTTCAATTCCGACGATCACGCGAACTCGTCATAACCGGTTCTCAATGGTATGTTCGGCATCCGAAGCACCTGCTCCGCAGAATTCCCAACCATCAAAAACCTCATTCCAGGAACGATCTGATGAAATATGCCATCTGCCACGAACTTTTTGTGGAGTGGAGCTGGGAGCAACAGTGTGAATTCATCGCCCAAACTGGCTACACCGGGATCGAGGTCGCACCATTTATGCTGGGCACCAAGCCGTGCGAACTCTCGGCGGCTGATCGTAAGAAGCTGAAGGACACAGCCTTACAGAACGGCGTCGATGTCATAGGCATCCACTGGATGCTCGCCAAGACCTCCGGGCTTTACCTGACGAGCCCCGAAAAGGCGATCCGGCAGAAAACTGCCGATTACCTGAAGCAGCTGGGCGACCTCTGCGCTGACCTGGGTGGAAAGGTGATGGTCTTCGGCTCACCGGCCCAGCGGAATCTGCTGCCTGGAGTCACGTGGGAACAGGCGTTCGATGCCACCGTCGAGGTTTTCGCGGAATGCGTCGACCACTGGGGAGACCGGGGCGTGGTTCTCTGCCTGGAGCCGCTGACACCGAAAGAAACGAACTTCATCAATACGTGCGCCGAGGCCATGGCCATCATCCATGAAGTGAACAGCCCGGCACTCCAGCTACACCAGGACGTTAAGGCGATGCTCGGCGGTGAACGGACACCGCTCCCCGATCTGATCGAGCGATTCAAGCACCGCACCCATCACTTCCACGTGAACGACACCAACCTGCTCGGTCCGGGCATGGGCGACACCGACTACCTGCCGATTTTCAAAGCACTCCGCGACAGCCACTACAATGGTTGGGTCTCGGTCGAAGTCTTCGACTACTCGCCCGGCCCGGAAACGATCGCGATCGAGAGCATCAACTACATGAAGGAAATCGAAGCGGCCGTGCAGAGTTAAGACTGCCAACCCGCCCCTCCGACCACACCGACGAGGTCGCGAGGGGCATTGGGCGGTCTATACCAACCATCAGTTCACGAAATGAAAATGCGACTTCGCGGGTAAAACCGCTTTTTCACTTCACTCGGGACAGACATTCCTGTCTGTCCCTTTCAATGTGAAGATGATTCCTCAATCAGCTTTAAGGTGCAGCTGGTGTCTTCTCGATACGGCCCCACATGTGGCCACCGACTTTTCCGTGTTCCCAGGTTCCGGCGTAGCGGTTGCCCTGAAACAGGATGCTGGAACCAAACTCACTCCCTAGTCCGGGGATCTTGAGGTCGGTCACCGACAGCACTGGCGTCTTCCCGGCCCAATCGATCTTCACCGGCACGGGGACTGTCAGGTCAACCTCGCCGTACTTGATGCGGGCATGGATCATCCAGGTGTTTCCTTTGACCTTAACAGCCTTGGTAATGCTGTACCGATCCTGCTTCGGAGCGCCTGCCTGCCCATCGACGGTGAACGAGCCGACCAGATCGACACCGGTCAGCATCTCGGAAAATGCTTTCTCCTCATCGCTCATGACTGCTGAGTCCGATGTCGCTGCAGGCTTCGGAGCGTCATCAGCGACCACGTTCCACGCGGTACCTGTGATACACAGGCAAAAAGTCAGCGTTCGAAGGAAACTCATCATCTCAATACCCCCATCCGGTGTCCGTTGTCTCCGCGTGAGAAGATTCAGGATACCCGGGTCCCGTTGAGTTTGTTAGCGAATCACCGGACTGGGATTTGATCAGCCTGCCCCCAATGAGACATTCAACGACTCAGGTTGGCATACCGAGAGCGGGTCAGCTCCTCCGCCTGGAGATGTTCTAATTCGGTCAGCCCCGCCTCGATCGGGTCGCCAGGCAGGAGACTCACGAGGGCGTCCGCCAAGGCGAGCGCCACCTCGCGTCGCTGCCTGGTCAATCCGGCCAGTTCTACCAGCCCCGGGAACTCGGGGGCAAAGTCAGACCGGGACAGCAGCAGCGAACCATGCTGCAAAACCGCCCCCCGACGGCGACGCTGAGCACTTCCCATCACCTTATGGCGACCGATGACAATGTCGCGAGCATCACCTCGGCTAAAACAGAGAAACGGCTCAGCTGCAAATTTGATCGCTTCGCCTCGCAGGTTCACCTCGATACCCCACGCTGCCAGCAGGCCGATCACCCGGCGATGAACTTCTTCGTATAAAACGCCGGGACTGACTGACAGCGGGTGACCATCGGCGATGGTGATCGAGTAGGTCACTTCATGGTGGTGCAGGATCGCTCCGCCTCCCGAGAGTCGACGCACCTTGGCGAGACCTGGGAAGCGACTCTCCAGCGACGGATCTTCCGCCGATTGAAAGTAACCCAGTGAAACAGTCGCCGCGTCCCACTCATAGATCCGCAGCGCACTCGATCCGCTGACCGCGGAGGCTTCGAGCAGGACCTCGTCCACAGCCATGTTCCATGAGCCGGAACAGGGAAGCGGCTCCACCAGAACTCGACTGCCCATGATCAGTTCGTCCGATTCGTGGAGACGGATTTGGCAGCGAGCGCCGAGTCCACCAGTTTTTCCAGTTCCTCGGTAATGTCGTCCATTGAGCGGATTCCCTGCTCATTGACCACCGGGACGATCGCCCACTGCCGCTCAGCGGCCAGCTCACAATAGGCAGTACGAACGCGAGACAGATAACTCGTGTCGGACTCCTGCATGTCCGCGGCCTGAGTGGTGTAGGTCCGCTGGGCCTTTCTCGCGATGAACTCCTGCGACACTTCCGTAGGTGTATCCAGCAGCACGACGAGGTCGGGACGAGGCAGACCAAACAGTTCGTACTCAATCTTCTCAATCCAGCCGACCAATTCGCGACGGGCTTCTCCCGTCTTCTTGCCAGCCTGATGGGCGATATTGGAAGGCACGTAACGATCCAGAATCAGCACATCGCAGACCGACAGCTGCCGCATCAGCTCGGTCTTCGATTCCAGA
>QWOR01000039.1 GCA_003669575.1 Planctomycetota bacterium
TGCAGTTCGATTTCTTCCTCTGCGGCTTTCACATTCAGTTGAGCAATCTGGGTTTCGGCTTCCGCATCGAGCAGTTCCTCTGCCGTCCCGCCTCCATCCCGGTTCAAGTCTTGCAACGTTTCGTAGCGTCGCTGCTTCCGTTTGTACTCCACCCGCAGTGCTTCCACTTGCGTTGTCGCAGAGGCTCTCTGTTCAGCCACTTTCATGGCGGCCAGCTGGACTTGCGTATCCAGTTCCACGAGCAGCTGGCCAGCCTTCACATGTGATCCTCGCTGAGCATGGATCGAAGCGACTCGTCCCGACTCGGGAGCGGCCAGTTCAATGACTTTGAAAGGCTCTGTAAATGCTTCCATCGCACGCACGGTCTGTGGACGATCATCCGCCCCTACAGCTGTGGTGAGTAGTATTGCAGCGAGTACGGCTAGACCTCTCATGCGGATTCTCTCGGCTCTCCGAATATTCCAGACTGACGATCTCTTGAAATCATGAACTCGCCAATGTCTTCAAGACACCATCCATCCAGGCATCGCGAGCAACCATTCTCTGCCGTTGCTCGTAGGCCTTGGCTTCCATCTGCAGTTGAATTCGTCGAACAGCTTTGCAAGCGTCCCCCTGACACTCTCCATTTTTGTCGGCGGTTTTCTTAATCCACGCGACGAGTTCCTCATCACTCTGGACCAATTCGTCCTCCAGAGAGATGAAAAACTGGCTTGAGCCGGGATTTCCTTGTCGTGCGGCCCGTCCACTGAGCTGCCTGTCAACCCGTGGAGACAGATTATGTTCCGCAGCTATTACATGTAGACCACCCGACAGGAGTGAGTTGGCGTCGAGACGAATGTCTGTTCCTCGCCCCGCCATGTTCGTCGCCACGGTCACTGTTCCGGCAACACCTGCACGACCCACAATCTTTGCCTCATCCTCGTCCTGCACTCCGTTTAACACGGTGTGCGGGACTCCCGACTCTCGTAGAAGTTCCGACAGCCGTACGCTGTGTCGAATCGTCCGCGTTCCAATCAATATGGGCCGCCCGAGTCGATGCAGTCGCGCGGCATCTGCGACAATAGCCTGGTTGCGTTTCTCGGAATCGTTGAAAGACCGCAATGGCCAGGACTCGCGGATGTTGGGTTTGTTCGTCGGGATCGGAACGATCGACAGCCCATAGAAAGCCTGCAACTCGCGGTCGAGTCCGTCGGCGGTTCCGGTCATACCACACAGGCCGTCGTACAATTGAAAGTACCGCTGTCGAGTCATGCGGGCGTCAGACGCTGATTCGCTGGTGTTCTCGACTCCTTCCTTACGTTCGATCGCCTGATGCAGTCCATCGCGCCACGTGCGTTCGTCGTGAATGCGTCCCGTGTGTTGATCGACGATTTGCACCTCTCCGTCACGAACCACGTAGTCTTCGTCTCGCTGCAGAATAAACTCTGCCCGCAAGGCATTCTCAACATATCGGGACCAGGGACGATCCAACGGAAGAAGTTCGATTTCGGCCAGTACCTGATGCAGGCTGCTCCACCCCTGGGTCGTAAACTCAATCTTCTTCTGTTTGAGATCCAGCTCGTAATCGTCGCCCAGCTTGAGCCCCAGAGCTGTGTTGCGAGCCAAGTCATACAGCCCCGGGCTGGGAGCCTTCCCCTGCCCTGAACTGAGGATCATCGGCATCGTGGCTTCGTCGATCAGGACGCTGTCTGCTTCGTCCACAATCGCAAACGAATGCCCTCGCTGCGTGGGTGTCCACGCAGCGTCATTCAACCCCAGCATCGTCCGGATATGTCGTTGCCCCAGTGGACGGAGTTGTCGGCTGCGTAAGGCAATCTGATCCCGCAGGTAATCAAAGCCAAACTCATAGCCAGGGCCAAACGTGATGTCGCAGCGGTAGGCTTTCTCTTTCTCTGTCGGGCTGGCTGATTCTTTCAACACGCCCACACTGATCCCCACAAGTTCAAAGACCGCCCTCAGTTCCTCACAATCGCGTTCCGCCAGATAAGCGTTCGTCGTCGCGACATGAACACCCTTTCCATACAACGAGTGCAGAAACGCGGGAACGATGGTGGTCACCGTCTTCCCTTCACCCGTATTCATCTCGGCGATACGTCCGCGTGAGAGGTGAATCCCCCCCATCAACTGGACATCGTAGAGTCGTTTACCCAGTGCCCGTCGGACAGCTTCCGTGGCAAAGGCAAACGCTCGTAACTCACGTGATGACTCCCTGCCCCCGGAGCCCCACCAGCGGTTCCAGCCAGTCGAAGCCCCCTGCCCCACCTGCATGAACTCTGACTTGAGAGTCTGGACCGATTCTGCCAGCTGTGCCTGCGACAGTGACTCTGCCTTCTGGGCTTCACGCCGGATACGCTCAATCAGACGCAGTATCTGATCGGTGCGGGACCACCAGCCCTGGGACGAGGCGAGACTGCGAGTCACAGCCATGAATCAACCTCACCTGACGATTCCGTGACAAACAGAGACACCGAGATGGCGTACCCTCTTACTCATCAGATTCGGGACATGTCAGGCCACCGGCGGATCGTGGGCCGACGCGAACCAATCCGGAATGGTGATCCCGAAAATTGACAGTTCGGACTGCGAAGAACTCGACACCAACGTAAAGAGTGCCTTCTGTTCGGGTCGCACCAGCGCCGACGGCAAAGTCTTACAGACGATCACTGCCCCGGCTGGCGAATGCGGACGTGTCGCCGGTGAACTCCGCAGATCCACGTCTCCATCAGCATGATCTCACAGCCCCCTCATCACACAGAAAGTGACCATCAGCATCAGGAAAGGGCATGCCGTCTACTGCGATGTCTCGTCCTTGTCCAAGTCCTTTGTGGCATCCCGGAGAGAGACAGACACCGATGCCTTTTGCGGCCCTTGTTGACCTCCCCTCATTCAGGGATAGAATAGACACACAGAAAGCGTTGGCCTTCATCGGTCAAACTTTCTCGCCTGGGGGCGATCGGTATTGACTGGTTCTCCTAGAGTGACGGTTGCGTGTCGTGGTTGATCAGCTGGCCACGTAAAAAGCCGATCAAAAATTAACTGCCAACAAGCAGTTTGCACTCGCTGCCTAGAGATAGGCAACGCAGGTTGAGGAATCCCCGCCTGAGGAGTCCAAAGACCTGTCACAAATTCAGGCTGGTCCGGAATCAAGACAGCTTGCTGTCGTGGGAACTACATTCCGGATAAGAACCCCGTCGTTCTCTGACCGGGCAAGGCTCTGCCTGCCGTGCCAAACCCGGTGACCACAAACGACCGGCTACACACGTAGAGGCCCCACCCGAAGGTTCTCAGGACGCGGGTTCGATTCCCGCCGCCTCCATGAGTCGCAAGATTTGTCATCTTGCGACTCATTTTCTTTTTGGGCGACAGAAAATGACCATTGAACAGGACTTGCGTCTAAGGTCTGACTCTCATGGGTGTGCTCAGTAGTGACAGCCGCTGACTCCAACTGTCCGCCAAAGACGCCTCAACTGCTGACAGGGGGGAGTCGAAGGTTCGTCTCGATCGTACTCACAGGACGATTCGATCGCGTACGCTATGAGAAGTGATGCACTAAGGAAGTATGGTACCGACGCATTAGCCAGAGCTGGGTTATGGGGATTTGAGTCGGAAATACAGACGCTGAATTTCGGTCAGGCAACACTGGCCGTCCGGAGCGAGGTGACTGCAGTGGGCAGCTGGGCTTTTTGATTTTGCGTACAGTTCACGTATCCGTAGAGGGACCGACTCCTGGGCGTCAGCTTCGATGTCTTCCATCGAAAACGGAAAACAGCTGCAGAGTGGGGCGTCGGGAGATTTCGGATAGACCGGACTGCGCAACTGGGAAACAAGTACCCGCCCAGCCCAATTGTTAAAGTAGGCGATGTCGCAACCGGCATAACGACAGAACCAGGCGTGGTCACCAAGTGCGGAACGATACTCAGGCAGGATGTGGTGATCAAGCGGTGCATTGCCAACGGCAACGCCGACCGATTCACAACCGGGACAACGGACCTGGTCGAGCCCGTCAGGCTCTTTCATGAAGGCTTTGTTCATGCGAGCAGGATAACGAACGGTCGATCGAAGAGCAGCGGCGGAGAGGGACTCTGAGATTGGACTAAGTCGCAATCCCGAAGTCGCGGATCTCAGGACGCGGGTTGATCGGGAGTCGGAAGTTTCTCGAGGAAGCTGTCCCAGGCTGCGTGGGCGTTGCGACGCAGAGGTTCGAGTTTACTCGGCCAGTCGGATCTCCATTGAGGAGATTCCGGGACCAGTTCCGCCCCCTTTTCCGGGATACTGACAATGGCGGTCGCCATCAGTGTACTGGCCTTCTGGACCCATTCGATCGACTTCACGGCGACATCCGGTGCCGATGACTCCGCTGAATCCCGTTGTGTATCGATCGTGGGAAGCGCTGGGTTGTTTCTTGTCCGGACGGCCAACTGTGAGTCGGGGGATTGCGGCACGGAAAGTATCATCGTTCCCACCAACAGCATCAAAGCAGCGACCGAAAGTGCGATCGACCACGGACGCTGCTGTGGAGAGCGGAAGTCCTGCCAGCTGGTCTGGACGAACTCTTTGAGGGCGGGAGGATTTTGAGTGACCGCCGCAGAAACATTTCGAGATTCAGATCGAGACAGCTCGGCCAGCACGCGATCAGACAGGTCCACCTGCGGCAGTTCGGCTTTCCAGAGTGGCAGTGCTTGGCTCAGCAGGCGGTACTCATTCCAGGCCTCGATACAGGCCTGATCCGTGCAGGTCGCACCGTGTGTCCGTACCTCATCAGATACCGAATCGGCATGCGATTCAACGGCCTGATCGAGCAGGGATCGAAACAACGGGCACTGCATGGAATTGTCCACCTTTCAATTAATCAGCTGTGACACCACGGCGTTGCAACTCTTCCGCCAGAATCTTTCGGGCCCGGTGAAGCCAGGTCTTCACTGTTCCGGTCGGAACATGCATCAGGTCGGAAATCTCCTGAACCGACAGCTGTTGCACATGAAAGAGTGTGAAACACTGCCGGTAATCGTCACGAAGAGTATCAACCGCTCGTTGGACCTCTTCGCCAATCGTACCCTGAGAGTCCTGACCGTTCGAGACGGGTTCCGGTGGGTTCTCAATGACGACTGGTCGGCGATTGCGTCGCTCCAGCGCTGTCCGGCACCTGTTCGCAGCAATCCCCATTAACCACGGTTCAATAGGGCGGGCTTGATCCCACGTCGACAGGTGTCGAACCGCTCGTACGATCGTTTCCTGCGTCACATCTTCCGCATCCTGCCGATGACGCATCATCTGAAGGCAGAGAGGGAAAACCAGCTGCTGGCAACGTTCGACGAATGTCCGCAATCTGTCAGCGTCACCCGCCAGGCATCGACGAGCGAGTTCGTGGAGATCGTCCACCCCAGTCAAGTTCGTTCCTCAGTGGAGATACCCGGATCATTTCACCTGGGTTTCAAGGGTCAGGCCAGGAGAAACAGAAAATCGCAGAGAACGGCCGATCGGCAGTGTTTGCTGCTCGCCGCCGCGATTACCGTGAGATCTGCTCTCGGACCAGCTGCCGGGCGGCCTTGAAGGCATGACGTACGGCGAACAGACGAGTTTCGATCTGCTCTTCGCTGTAGTAGCGTCCCGGTTCACTGTGGGGCAGCCCTGCCAGTGCAATCGTGAGCGGCATCAGGTCGAGAAATTCCTTATAGCGACGCTGAAGATCAGATTGGGCGTTGGCAGACTGTGCCGGTACGTCAGACATCGCAGCAGCTCCTCGACATCGGGATTTCGAACCCAGAAAACACCATTCTGACTTCAAGATACAGGCAACGCCAAGCGAGAACCAGTGGTTGTGCCGTCAGTTTCGAGCGAGCCCTGATCGGATCGGAATGCCGTATACACAAATGAGTGTTCATGCGAAGCGATCTGCGACAACGTATCAAAACGGAACGGAATTATCCTGCTGGCAAGACAGGCGAACAATGCTTGAGAGTGTTGGAGAACATGTGGCGTTGGAGAAACGAGTGGTCGCTGCGTAGTCGTGAACCTGTGTGTTCGATTCTCCGCTGGTGTCGATTGCTGAGGTGATTGCACGCATCTTGAGCCGAGAGTCTGGCCACGCAGCATCGGACAGGTGCCTCCCGATCCAACCACGAGATCGAACTCATGGCAAGTATCTATACTGCGGTGAAGACGGAAATGAACATCTTTCTGCTTCCAATTCGCGACACCCCTTGAGTCTCAGATCACTCCAGTAGTACACTCCTGAACAGCTATTCGGGACGCATGAGGCCGTCTCACGAGTTCAGATCAAGCGGATGAGTCACAGGGAGGTGGCGTGTGCTCTCGACACGATCCATTGGCGGCAAGCTGGCATGCGGGCTGGTTTCACTTTTGGCGTTGCTGGTCCTGTTTGGTGTGACCACCGCCTTGAGCCTGCGGGCGCACTCAAAGATGGTGCGCAATCTGGCAGCCAGCATCAAGGACTCGAAGAATCGCAAGGAATTGATCGCCACCTTCGGCACGCTGATCGACCCTCTGGTCATCCCGACTCCTTCGGAAGCCGATCAAACCAAACTGGCCACATGGGCCGAACTTCAGCGTCAGGATTTTCAAGGGCGGCTGGAAGGAGCCGAAGCCAAGTTTCACGAACTGAGAAGGAAGATTGAAACAAGCAGCTTAGGCCCCAATGGTCTCAGCGCACTCAACCGAGAACTGACCGCGCTGTTCGATGGCCACCAGAAAGATCTGCGGGATTTACGAGACGCCATGCCTCTTCTGGGAGATCCCGAGAAACGGGCTGCCCAGATCCAGTGGATGTTACCCATCTGTGCCGGTCTGATCGAACGAGCCATCATGATGCCGGACCCCGCTGAAGAGGATCATTTGATTCAACTCCTGAGAGATGCCCAAGCAGACCAGAAGCAATATACACTGCTCGCCCTGGGGTTTGGTGCCACCGCCATCGTCTGCGTGATCGTAATTGCTCTCGGTGGTTACCGCTGGATTCTGCAACCACTTCGCGCCTTGCACGCCGACTTCGACCGCGTGGCCAAGGGTGACTACGCACACCGGGCCAATGTGACCACGCAGGACGAAATCCAAAGCCTGGCGGATGCCTTTAACGTGATGACGGATCGTTTCCAGGATGTGGTTCACGATCAGAATGATCAGATCCAGATGCAGGCCCAGAAGCTCCTGCAATCGGAGCGGGTGGCCGGGATCGGCTTCCTCGCCACGGGCGTTGCCCACGAGATCAATAATCCACTGGGAGTGATTTCCATGTGTGGCGATGCGATCGCTCGCCAGTTGATTACTCCCGTCGATCAATGGAAACCATCGGATATTTCTGAGGTCAAAGAGTACAGCCAGATGATCTGCAACGAGACCATGCGTTGCCAGAACATCACACACCGCATGCTTGACTTCGCCCACGGATCAACTGGAGAGAAGAACTGTTATGACCTGACTGCCATCGTCCGCGAGGTCGTCGGGCTGGTTGGCCATCTGGGCAAGTACAACGACCGCAAGATTGTGTTTGACAACTCAATGCCGTGTGAAGCCTGGGTTAGCGGGGAGGAGATCCGGCAGGTCGTCCTGAACCTCGTCGCCAATGCCCTCCAGGCCATGAAACCGGGCGGCGTTCTGAAGATCACCTTGAATGAGACAGCTGACCAGATCGACCTGGCCTTTCAGGACGACGGATGTGGCATGGCTCCCGAGACCCTGCAGAAGCTCTTTGAGCCGTTCTTCACCACGAAGGATGCGGGGCAGGGAACGGGGCTGGGACTGTCGCTGACTCGCAAGATCATCGAGTCGCATGGAGGAACAATTGCCGCCAGCAGCTCCGGCGTGGGCCACGGCAGCACCTTCCGCGTCCGCCTCCCGCGCTCAGCCTCTTCATCGCGGGCAGCATAGGCGACCA
>QWOR01000282.1 GCA_003669575.1 Planctomycetota bacterium
GAAGATGACGACCAGATGCCCGTTGGCCAGCTGCGTCATCGAGATCCCCGAATCGGGATTTCGCAGCGTCGACGCGACGGCGTCGGTCCAGTGATCGCCTCCGTCACGCGACTCGATCTGGGTCAGTCGCGGAGCCTTACGCATGAGGGCAAACAACGACTTGTCATCCCGCTCGATCACAGCTGGCTGGTTGCCCCCGGGAGTGAAGCCCCCCTTGCGCCAGCGCTTGCCGCCGTCCTCACCGATCAGAAAGATCGAACCTTCCACGCCATCGACGATCGCCTCCAGCGGCAGCACCAGATCCCCCGACGAGGTTTTCCCCGGAGGATTGCGCGGCACAGCCAGCAGTTTGCTATCCACGAAATCGGTGTCTTTGCTCCAGGTCACGCCATTGTCCGTGGAGTACCGCGCCAGCAGGTGGCACCGATCCCAGCCCTGGCCCCGTCCGATCGGCCGGACACTGTCCATCCGGCTCCAGACGATCCACACCCGCTCGTGCCCATCAACGAAGATCACCCCGTTCCCCGGCAGTGGATCGGGGCCCCGAATCAACGCCACTGGGGGTTGCCAGTCTCTTTGACCGGGAGCACGACGAGCCAGAAACAGTGTCTGGTCGTCTGAGGACTCATAGCTTCCCCCATACCACAAGCTGAGCAGATCGCCGTTGGGAGCCTGAGCAATTGTCGAGCAGTGGTACACCGCCGCGTCGGGGATCTGCTCGAAGATCAGCTCGGATGAGTACGACAACAAGCCGTGCGTGCGGGCCGGTTTGCTTTTCTCGCCCACCTGACCAATCGGCGTCGGCTTAACATCAGCGATCTTGGCTCGCGAGCCGATCTTCTCGACCACAGCGGCGTCGAGCGCCAGCTGTCCGGCCTGGGACTCGAGCCCGCCCTGATAAATCAGGCGCCCCTCGGCATCGATCAGCACGACCGAGGGGATTTCCGTAATGCCGAATTTCGCAGCCACCGCCGCCTTCGGATCGCGATAGATCGTAAAGATCAGTCCCCGGTCACGGACAAAGTTACCGAGTTCTTCGGCCGTCTCCACATCGTTGGAGCAGACGCCCATGTAGACCACGCCGAGACGCCGATGCTTGCGGTAGAGAGCGCTGATCTTCCCCAGCGACTGTTCGACTGCGTCGCTACGAGACGACAGGAAGACCAGGGCAATGGCTGTGCGCTCTTTCGTGTTCGTGACGGCCATCTGTTGATCGCGGGCATCGAGCACCGAAATCTCGCCAACCGGCTGCCCGAGTTCAATCTCGGCAAACACTGGGGCACAGAGCAACAGCCACAGACAGGACAGGGTGACAGACTTGATGCCCACAGATCCTCGCATGAGGAGGTTCTCCACTCAAGATTTCCGGCCGGAGGCAGAACGCGGCTCCGTCACATCAATGAGGGCGATTGTAGCAAGGTTGGTTGTGGGTTTCCGTGGGTAAACGCGGGTCCGCGACTCTCTCAAGCTCCGGAACGTGACGAGGTCGTATTGCCACAACCCGCGTGATGCAAGAACATCCATTCGCCAGACCTCAGTTATTATCGTCGTCACGCCGCTGGACTGAGCGAGCCTTACCGATTCGGGACTGGCTGGAGTCAGCTGGGTGTAGTCATCGAGTGGTGGTCTGGTCCAGTGTGATTCAAGTGGCGAATGCCAGGGAAGCGAGGAGCGAGTGCATTGGTCCAGTTGGCCCGTCCGGGGCATTGACCTACTTCGAGTGGTCCTTCTGGGAATCTGCCTGCTGGTGGGGCCGGTCTCTTTCAGTGGATGTCAGAAAAAACAAGTGCCACCAGCGGAAGCTTCCCCGACGGCTCCTCAAGCCGCTGCCCCAGTGCCCGTCACGGTCACGCAAGTTGAAGTCCGACCGGTCCAGCGCCGCGTATCGGTCGTCGGCACGCTCGATGGGATGGAGCGGATCACCGTGACGCCCAAGGTCGAAGGCCGCGTTCTGAATACCCACTTCGATGTCGGCGACCGCGTTCCGCCCGACACCACGCTGCTCGAACTTGATCCAGTCGATTACCAGCTGGCGGTGAATGAAGCCCAACAGGCGGTCGACCTGGAACTGGCCCGGCTCGATCTCACTCAGCCCCCCACTGCCGCATTCGACATCGAGCAGCTGCCCTCGGTCCAGAGCGCGAGAATTAAGCTCGATAACACCCAGCGAGTCTATGACCGACAGAAAAACCTGAGTGCAACGAGCGCTGGCACCAAGCAAAGTCTCGATCAGGCAGAGACCGATCTCAAGGTCGCGGAGACGGGGTTACGGCAATCACGAATCGACGCCCGTGGAGCTCTCGCAGCTGTTGAACACCGCGAGGCGTTACTGATGCTCGCCAAGCAGAAGCTGAGCGAAACAACTGTGAAGACTCCCAAGACGAGCCTGAAACTCGATTCGGGAAAGGAGAGCGATTTCGTGGTGGCCGAGCGGTTGGTTTCGGTCGGCGAGATGGTTCGAGCTTTTCCATCAACACCCGTCTACGAGTTGATCGTGGATGATGTCCTCAAGCTGAGAGTCATGGTTCCCGAGCGGTACATCTCGCAAGTCAAGCTGGGCCTTGATGTCGAGATTCGCGTCGAGGCGTTCCCCCATGAGGTCTTTCCTGGGAAGGTGGTTCGGATTAACCCCACCATCAATCGTGCGAATCGATCGTTTGAAGTTGAAGCGCACATCCCGAACCCGGATCACCGACTGAAGGCTGGCGGCTTCGCCAAGGCCGATGTCGTCGTTGGTACTGCGGAAGCAGCTGTCACCGTGCCAGTCGAAGCGGTTACACGATTTGCCGGAGTGTCGAAGGTCTTCCGCATCACGGACAACAAGGCCCAGGAAGTCGAACTCTCGATGGGTACGCAGGGATCCGGATGGGTCGAAGCAATTACAGGGCTGAGTGCTGGCGATGTGATCGTCACGAGCGGGCAGTCACGTCTCGCGAATGGAACAGAAGTCACCATTCGCGATTCGTCCGAAGCTCCCAAGCCGCCGTCCCCCTGACAGTCACCCGTTGACGCTCGAACTAAACTGTCCGACTCCCCGTGAGAGACTGCTGTGAAAATCTGGGAAATCTGCATCCGGCGACCGATCTTTACGCTGATGCTGGTGATTGCTCCCGTGGTGCTGGGACTGGCTGCGTACCCCCGACTGGGTGTTGACCTCTTTCCGAACGTCGACCTGCCCGTGGTCGTGGTGACGATGACGCTCAAGGGCGCCAGCGTCGAGGAAATGGAGACCTCGGTCACGAAGGAGGTCGAGGAAGTCGTCAACACGATCTCCGGGATCGACGAACTCCGCTCCACCACCAAAGAGGGCTACTCACAGGTCGTCATCAACTTTCACCTCTACAAAGACGGTGACATCGCCGCCCAGGAAGTCCGCGACAAGATCGCGACGATCCTCAGCCGCCTACCCGTGGGGACCGATCCCCCGCTGATCGACAAGTTTGATATCGATGCAGCCCCCGTCGCGACCATCGCCGTCTCCGGCAGCCGTAATTTCCGCGAAGTGACTGAGATCGCGCGCAAGTCGATCAAAGAAGACCTGGAAACAGTGCAGGGCGTCGGAGCCGTCACACTGGTCGGGGGACAGCGGCGAGCGGTTAACATCTACATCGACACCGACAGGCTGGCTGCCTACATGCTGTCGGCCGAGGACATTCGCCAGGCTCTGATTCGCCAGAACCTCGAACTGCCCGGAGGTCGCGTGGACCAGGGGGCTCAGGAACTCGTCCTGCGCACGATGGGTCGTCTGGAGAAATCGAGTGACTTCCTCGAACTGATCGTCGCCAATCGCAACGACCAGCCGATTCGCATCCGCGATGTGGGGCGTGTCGAGGATGGAGTCGAAGAACCGCGCGGGCTGAGCCGTCTCGATGGCGAGAACGCCGTGAGCCTGATCGTGCAGAAGCAGTCGGGAACCAACACGGTGGAGGTCGTTCACGCCGTCAAGGACCGTCTGGCCAAGATCGCACCAACGCTCCCCGGCGACATCAAGACCGTCATCATCCGTGACCAATCCCGCTTCATCGAGGCGTCAATCGAGGAAGTGAAGTTCCACCTGCTGCTCGCAGCTGTGCTGGTCAGTCTGACCATTCTGCTGTTTATCCGGGACTGGCGGACGACGATCATTGCCACGCTGGCAATCCCGATGTCGATGGTGCCCACATTCGCCTTCATGGCCTACATGGACTTCTCGCTCAATAACATCACGATGCTGGGACTGATTCTGGCCATCGGGATCGTGATCGATGACGCAGTGGTCGTGCATGAAAACATCTTCCGCCACATGGAAGAGTACGGCCGCTCGGCGATGGAAGCGGCACGCACAGCCACCGCGGAAATCGCATCGGCAGTCGTCGCCACGACGATCTCGCTCCTCGTGATCTTCGTACCCGTGGCCTTTATGCAGGGCCGCATTGGCCGGTTCTTCAACTCATTCGGATTCACGGTCGGCTTCGCGATTCTGATGAGCATGTTCGTGTCATTCACCATGACCCCCATGCTCTGTTCGCGGTTTCTGATCCTGGAACAGGGACACAGTACGAGCAAGTCTGGCTTTTTCTCCCGCATGATTGATGCGTCGTACCTCTGGCTGTTGCGAATCTCGTTGCATCAGCGTTGGGTGATCGTGTTGCTGTCGATCGCCACTCTTCTCTCAACCCCCATCGTGTTCAGCTGGCTCGGAAAAGAGTTCGTTCCGAAGGACGACCAGAGCGAATTCGAGGTCGTCATGACCTTGCCCGAAGGCTACACCCTCGACCGCGGTAACAAGCTCCTGATCGAGATCGAAGAGCGGCTCAAGAAGCTGCGCGGCGTCACGCACATCTTCACCATCATCGGTGACACGACGGGCCGCGTCGCCAAAGGGCAGGGGGACGTGACCCAGGCCCAGATCTACTGCCGGCTGGTCGATCTTTCCCAACGCGATTATTCGCAGTTCGACGTGATGGTCGATGCTCGCCAGATGATGAGCGATTATGTCGACCTGCGGGTCGCTGTTCAGGAAGCTGCTGCGTTTCAGGCGACCGGGTTTCGGCAGGTCGATGTCGACTTGAACCTCGTCGGCCCCGATTTGAACGAGTTGCAGAAGTATGCCGACAAGATCGCCGACTGGATGGTGAAGCAAGGCAATTACGTCGATGTCGACACCAGCCTCTCCTTGAGCAAGCCCGAACTGCGGGTACGGATCGACCGCGAGCGGGCCTCCGATCTCGGCGTATCGGTGCAGACAGTCGCCTCAACACTTGGAATCCTGGTCGGGGGAGAGCCCGTCAGTAAATACAAAGAGGGCGGCGAGCAGTATGACGTGTGGCTGAGGGCGGAACGTTCGTTCCGCGACAACCCGAACGCCGTCGACTCCATGAGTGTCCCCAACAATTCGGGAGGACTCGTCCGACTCTCGAATGTCGCTGCCCTCGAACCTGCTCTGGGCCCGACAGCCATCGACCGATACGGTCGCCAGCGTCAGATCGTCGTACTCGCCAATCTGAAGGGAATCGCTCTGGGCGAAGCGATTCAGAACGTCGGCAATTATGTCGAATCGTTACAACTGCCCCCCGGCTACCACCACGAGTTCATCGGACGAGCCAAGCTGTTGTCGGAATCGAATACGAATTTTCTGATCGCGTTCTTCCTGAGCTTCCTGTTCATGTACATGGTGCTGGCCGCACAATTTGAAAGCCTGGTTCACCCGGTCACGATTCTGCTGGCATTGCCGTTGACGCTGCCGTTTGCGTTTCTGTCGCTGTTTCTGTTACGGACGGACTTCGACATTTATGCGGTGTTCGGGCTCTTCATGCTGTTCGGCATCGTCAAAAAGAACGGCATTCTGCAGATCGACTACACGAACGTGCTGCGTGAACGCGGCATGCCGCTCAACGAGGCGATCCTCGAAGCCAACAAGACCCGTCTGCGTCCAATCTTGATGACGACGCTGATGCTGATCGCAGCCATGATCCCCATCGCACTCGGCCAAGGTCCCGGGGCAGGAGCCCGTGCGAGCATGGCCAAGGTCATCATCGGCGGACAGGGGCTTTCGCTGCTGCTGACACTCCTGGTGACGCCGGTCGCCTATTCTCTGTGGGATGACTTCACGCGGATCTCGTCACGCATCTGGGCATGGCTGACAGGGGCAAAGGTACAGGCGGTTACGACGTCTGGCCCGACACCGACGACTGGCGAGGGGTGAGGCGTTTACTTCCCGGCCAGCTGCTTATCGAACCAGTCGGCGAGAACTTTGACCTCTTCATGAATGGTCAGCCAGGGGTGAGCCCCCCCCTTCTTGATGACCAGTTCCACTGGCACACCCGCTTTCTTGTACGCCTCGACCATCGCCTCTGACTGCTGCAGCGGAACCACCGGGTCGGCATCGCCGTGAATCAGCAGCAGAGGAGGAGCCTTGGGGGTGACCAGCCGTGCGGGCGAGATCTGCGTCAGCATTTTGGTCACATCTTCTGCACCCGGCTCAACTGTACTTTCGATGCCGACAAGGCGACGTGTCAGCTTGCTAATGCGGTCTTCTGAGTGCAGGCCAGCCGGCTTGTCTCCAAACATCAGGAAGTCGGTCGGCGGAAAGAAGACCGCGACCGCTTTGACCCGGGTATCGCCGAATGGCGGCTTCTTGCCGTCAACTTCGCTGCCATCGCTGGCGGTCATTGCCGTCAGACACGCGAGATGACCACCGGCTGAGGCCCCCATCATTCCCAGCCGTTCGGGGTCGACGCCGTACTCCTTCGCGTGATCCTTCACCCAGCGGATCCCCTGGTTCACGTGGTCACGCATTTCCAGAGCACTGAACTTGGTGATTGAGCCGGGCCGTACCCCAAAGACCACATACCCCTTCCGACAGAGAGTGTGAAAGGTCTGAGTCAGCATGTGGTCGCGAATCTTGCCCCGGTCCGAATGCCATGCACCGCTCACCACATCGACCACCGCCAGCCCGTTCTTCTCCCCCTTAGGTACGAAGATATCCATGACCAGCCCAACGCCATGAACCTCGGCGTAGACCACGTTCTGGTGCTGCGCAAAGAGCGGGTCATCCGCCAAGACGGCTGTGGACGAAAACGCGAACAGAGCCACAAGCAAATACAGAAATCGATTAAGTCGCATGACTGGACTTCCCATCACTCTGATTGACATGACTGGTATTGAAGCAGAAGACGATCGCCCGGCCTCTCGGGTCGTGGCAGAAGGGCATGGTAATCAGACGGAATCCCACAGGATAGACACGCGGAGATGATCTTCGGGTCCACTCACTCTGGCTGGCCCTCATTTCATCACACCGATTCCCATCGGGAATGGATCGGTACTCTTTCCGGCCTTGAGTGCGACGTTGTCATAGAAACTGGCCAACATTCGCGGTGGCAGGCGTCTCGAGACCCATTCAGGCACATCGCCACAGGAGTGCATAGCAATTGAACTCGTAGAGCATGGATCGCGATAATCTCAACAAAAAAACTCCGAACCCACCCATGGTGAGTTCGGAGCTGGAGTTCTCAATCACCCGATGCGGCTACTTCTTGAAATCCAGACCAGGTTGCTTGGGATCGCTTCCAACCATGGTGAACAGGAATTCGTCGGGGTTCACGAATGACACCTGGGCCAGCATCGTTCCGCCCGCGTCTGGTTCGAGCGCCAGCGTGTCCTTGTTGACCGCATAAGCGCCCTTCAAGGTTTGTGGCTTGCCATCTTTCGTGAATGTCCAGACGAAGTGCCCATCATTCGCGAGTTCCATCTCGAATGTCGAGCCATTGGAACTGGCATTCCA
>QWOR01000127.1 GCA_003669575.1 Planctomycetota bacterium
ACCCGCATCCCGATCATGTGTTCGATTTGCACGGGGCGCCTCTTGAGGCTCTGCTCGAAGCCCGTTCACGCGGGGTAATTTTCGATGTGGGTCACGGAGTCGGTGCATTCGCGTGGAGAGTGGCAGAGCCCGCCTGTCAGAAGCACGGGTTCTGGCCCGACACCATCAGTACCGACATTCACCACTTCAACCTGCGGGGTCCGGTCTACGACATGCCGACCACCATGAGTAAGTTCCTGTATCTCGGCATGCCGCTGGAACAGGTCATCAAGGCCTCCACATCCGCCCCCGCAGCTGCGATGGGGTTGCAGGATCGTATCGGTACGCTGAAGGTCGGCTCCCAGGCCGACATCGTTCTCCTGAGACATGAACGCGGAAATTTTCCGCTGGTCGATGTTGAGCACCAAACCCGCCTGTCGCCCGAGCGTCTGGCGGCCGTGCGGGTCTGTAAACGTGGACGCTGGGTCGACTGTGATCCAACTTCGCCCGCAGGCGAAAGACTGGACCGGAGTTAGACTCGCGAGGACATCTCTGCACGACAGGTGTGTGCTTGGCACTTAACGACAACCGCCCCGAGGAGCCAGGCTGCTCGGGGCGGTTCATGTCATGACATCTATGATCGATCAGATGCCGAAGTTCGACTCTATGGGTTGAGGATCGTATCGGATCCACCACCGCCGATGATCGTGTCAACGCCACCACCACTACGCAGGATGTTGTTGCCCGAGTTCCCCGTCAGCTGGTCGTTGAATATGGATCCGGTCAGATTCTCGATCTGGGAAAGAGTGTCCACGCCAGCCCCGCCAGACGATTTGTTGGTCACGAGACTGACATTCACCGCCGATCCCGATGTGGAGTAGTTGGCCGTATCGGACCCTGCTCCCCCGGTGATGATGTCGCTCCCTCCATTGCCCGTCAGCAAGTCGTCACCTGAACCGCCCGAGAGAACGTCATTCATGTCACCACCACTGATCGTGTCATTCCCGTTGCCTCCGGTGATCGACACAGCCCAAGTCGCCCCGGTGGCATTTAATACGTTGTTGTATGTGGAAGAACTGGCGTTCACTTTTTCGATCTGACCAGATGTCAGGTTGAGTGTCACAGCCGCCGTTGCTCCGGACACGGTCGCCGTATCGGTCCCATTTCCACCGACAACGCTCGTATCGAAGTTGTCAAAGTTCAGCGTGTCGTCGCCTTCACCACCATCCAGTACATCGGCACCCGTTCCACCCGTCAAGATGTCGTTGCCACCATTCCCCACGAGGCTGTCGTTGCCAGCCCCGCCGATCAGCGTGTCGTTCAGCGTGCCGCCGATCAGCGTGTCGTTACCGTTGCTCCCCGTCAGCGAAACAGCCCATGTGGCACCCGCTGCATTCAACACGTTGTTGTAGCTCGAAGTCCCGACGCTCGCCCTCTCAATCTGACCCGCTGTCAGGTTCAGGGTCACACCCGCCGTCGCTCCCGACACCGTCGCCGTATCGGTCCCATTTCCACCCACAACGCTCGTATCGAAGTTGTCAAAGTTCAGCGTGTCGGCGCCTTCACCGCCATCCAGAACATCAGCTCCCGTTCCACCCGTCAAGTTGTCGTTGCCACCATTCCCCACGAGGCTGTCGTTACCAGCCCCGCCGATCAGCGTGTCGTTCAGCGTGCCGCCAATCAGTGTGTCGTTACCGTTACTCCCCGTCAGGGACACAGCCCACGTGGCACCCGCTGCATTCAACACATTGTTGTAGCTCGAGGTCCCGACGCTCGCCTTCTCAATCTGACCAGCGGTCAGATTCAGGGTCACACCCGCCGTTGCTCCCGATACCGTGGCCGTATCGCTCCCGTTCCCGCCGACGACACTCGTATCGAAGTTGTCAAAGTTCAGCGTGTCGTTACCTTCACCGCCATCCAGTACATCGGCGCCCGTCCCACCCGTCAAGTTGTCATTGCCACCATTCCCCACGAGGCTGTCGTTACCAGCCCCCCCACTGAGAGTGTCGTTCAGCGTGCCGCCGATCAGCGTGTCGTTGCCGTTACTCCCCGTCAGTGACACAGCCCACGTGGCCCCCGCTGCATTCAACACGTTGTTGTAGCTCGAGGTCCCGACGCTCGCCTTCTCAATCTGACCGGCTGTCAGGTTCAGGGTCACTCCCGCCGTCGCTCCCGACACCGTCGCCGTATCGCTCCCGCTTCCACCGATGACGCTCGTATCGAAGTTGTCAAAGTTCAGTGTGTCGTTGCCTTGACCGCCATCCAGAACATCAGCCCCCGCTCCACCCGTCAAGATGTCGTTGCCATCGCCACCGCTGATGCGATTCGCACCGGAATCGCCCGTCAATGTGTCGTTGAAGCTGGATCCAACGAGGTTCTCGACCCCGGAGATCGTATCGGTGCCCGCTCCAACGGTGTTCTGAGCCGTCAGTGTGGCGAGCGAAACCTGGACACCCGTCGTGCCCTGGATGTAGCTGAGGGTGTCGACTCCCGTCCCACCATCAATTGTGTCATTGCCGCGACCGCTGACGATCGTGTCCTCTCCGTCACCGCCCTGCATGTTGCCGACAACCGCGGCGCCCAGTGACGTATCCAGTCGCAATAGATCGTTCCCTCCGAGGCCAATCAGGTTCACCCGGGTCAGGCTTGTGAGCAGGATCCCCGTATCGGTCACGGAGTAACCGTCATCGATCTTGACGATCCCCCCCTGGCTGAAGACGCGGATCGTGTCATTCCCACTTGAGCCAGTGACGGTGAGCACACCAGATACAACACCCGGCGTCAGGGGTGTCGACTCAAAGGCTCCAATGTCGACCGTTCCAGTACTGATTCGCGAATAGCCAATTCCCCGCTGATCGGTGAGCAGAGTCGTATTGCCAGCTGTGGGATCAACCGCATAGGCATTGTTGCCGCGATTCAATGCGAGGCTGTCCAGCTTGAGAGCATGAGTTGCGGTTGGCCCACCATTGTTCTGAAGCGGTCCGATCTTGGGATCAAATGGAGTCGCTGTCGTCCCGACAAAATTTCCATTCGCCCCAGGCGTCGTTCCCACAGTGGCCGTGAGACCGGTTCCCGTATTCACGCCGATGATGCTGTAACCGACACTCACGGTTCCTGAAGTCGGCATCATAAAATCAGGAGCCGTTCCCATATCCGCGTTGAGAGCGACAATACTGTTGTTGATCGTCAGATTCGAGGTCGCTCCGAAGACGGCACCGCCGACGCTCCCCGTGGCCTGATTCCCTGTCAGGGTACTCTGGCTGATGAGGATGGCCCCACCCGTCTGGACGAAGATGGCTCCGCCGTTGGCGTCAGTTCCCGCGGTCGAATTGCCGGAAAACGTGCTCTGGCTGACGGTGACATTCTGGTCGTAAGAGTAAATCGCTCCGCCACTGGCGTTGTTTCCAGAGGTGGAGTTCCCGGACAAGGTACTCCGTGAAACGGTGACTTCGCGATCCGTGACATAGATCGCGCCGCCTTCGGCGCGGAGCCCGGACGTGCTGTTGCCGGACAGTGTGCTCCGATCCAGATGGACAGCTCCGAACGAGAAGATCGCACCACCACTGGAGTCGTTACCAGCGGTCGAGTTCCCGGACAGCGTACTCTGATAAACGTTGACCTCACCGTAGTTCGAGGCCACAGCTCCACCACCAGCGTCGACATGGGCCGTCGAATTCCCGGTCAGCGTCGATAGAGACAGCGTGATTGATCCGCTGTAAGCAGCGATCGCACCACCGCCGGAGTTGCCGCCGGTCGTCAAGTTTCCGGACAACGTGGACTCACTGACGACCACTGGACCAAAGTAGCTCAGGATAGCCCCGCCGTCCGAATCGGTACCAGTGGTTGAGCTGGCGGTGATCAGGCTTCTTTCGATGGAGAGTGTCCCCGCTGACGTGGAACGAATGGCTCCGCCACCCTGGCTATTCGCGGTGGTTTTGCCACGGGTCAGCGTCAGTGATTCGATCGTCACATCTCCAGCTGTGATGCCAATTATGCGAGAAAGGTTCTGACCATCAACGATCGTATTGGCTGTGCCGTTTCCGGTAATCCTCACAGTGTCAGTAATTGACATCTGCCCCTGAGTAAGGCTGATGGTCCCGTTCAAGCCTGAAGCGAACGAGATGGTGTCTGCCCCCGCCGATGCATTGGCCGCGAGGATTGCTTCGCGGAGTGTGGTCAATCCATCCCCACCGGTCGTGTTGTCAGCCAGACTATTGACGATGATCGCCGCCAGCAGCGTACGATCCTCAAGAATTCGGCCCGGCTTCAGGGCTCGTTGGGTACGACCGGGACGTTTCCGGCTGCCGTGGAAGAGTGCTTCCCAAGTGGACGTCACTTGCTGTTGCCAAAACTGAGCAATGCGACCACTGATTGAATTGAGCATCTGGGGGCAGTCCGGGAAACACGAAAGATCAGAGCCGTTGGGGGCGAACGCCACTCTCCCAGAGTGGATCAGGCTCCATGTGACTATGTTTCCTGTTTTCGATTCGTGATCGAACAACCCATCAGTCAGAATGCCATCCATTCGTTTTTTCGGAGCACGAATCCGGTTGCGAGGACTTAGTAAAATGGCCGGCGTGACCTTGATGAGATGATGTCGCCCCAGTTACTCCTGCCATGCGAAGTTTGACGCTGGTACCAAGGGTAAGGGCTGCAAAAGGAGAATCGACGATAACTACGGGGTAACCCAGAAACCTGAGGGACAAATGTCCGCGACCAGTCTCGAATGGTGCCTGAACCAGTGAAGGGTTGCAGCCTTCTCCGCAGGTGTCACACTGAATTCGCGAATCAACACCACGTTTAAGGTGACCCAGCATGCGGATCGCAGTCGGCGGAATCTCTCACGAGACCAGTTCCTTTTCCAAACTTCCCACTCGATTGGCCGATTTTGAAGCGGGGTTCGGGATCTATCGCGGACCCGAGATTCTCAAAAGGTTCACCGATACGAATATCTGCACCGGAGGATTCATCGACGGAGCGAAGCAGCTCGGATTTGAGATCGTCCCCCTGTTGTGGGCCTTTGCCTATCCAGCCGGGCTGATCGTGCGGGAGGATTATGAGACGCTCAAACAGGAGTTCCTCGACCGGTTGAAGGAAGCAGAAGCGAAGGGTGGCCCCGTCGACGGTGTGCTGCTCGATCTACACGGAGCGATGGTGATCGAGGGGATCGATGATGGGGACGGCGATTTCGTGGAAGCTGTCCGTCAATTTATCGGCCCCGATCGTCCAGTTGTGGTGACATTCGACCTGCACGGAAATCACACGCAGCGGCGGGTCGACGCAGCCACGGCGATCATCGGCTTCGATACCTACCCCCATGTCGACATGGCGGAACGGGGGCGGGAGGCAGCTGACTTAATCGTGCGGGCGATTCGACACGAAGTGCAGCCGGTCATGGCTCTGCGTCCGATCCCTATGTTCTGGGGAACGCCGACTCAGGTCACCGCTCATCCCCCGATGAACGAGGTTCTGCAACGGGTCCATGACTTGGAGCAGCGACCAGGGATCCTGTCCGTGACAATCTCAACCGGATTCCCATGGGCCGATGTCCCTGATGTCGGCGTCAGCGTGATTGTCGTCGCTGATGGAGATCAGTCACTGGCAACCGCAGCAGCGGAAGAGTTGGCGTCGTGGGTCTGGGACAATCGCCAGCGCTGGTATGCTCCGCCCGTCCGAGTTCATGATGCCATCCGGAAGGGTGAACAGCTGGGCCGCTACCCGATCATTTTGGCTGATCAGGCTGACAACACGGGTGGCGGAGCCCCGGGTGACTCGACGGAGATTCTCAGAACTTTTATCGACCTCAAGCTGCGGGATGCCGTGGTCCTCTACATCGTCGATCCCGAGGTCGCCCAGCTGGCCCACCAGGCAGGGGTCGGTGAGCGCATTCAGCTGCAGGTCGGTGGCAAGTCCGATCCGATTCAGGGCCCACCGGTCGAGATGAACGCTGAGGTGGTAGCGATATCGCACGGCGACTTTACCTACGACGGGCCGATGTATGCGGGGCTGACGGGGAACATGGGGTGCTCGGCCTGGCTCAAACAGGACGGAGTCTCCGTCGTCGTTGTCACAGCTGCGGAGCAACCCCTAGGGCCGGCGTTCGCAAAGACACTCGGGATCGATTGCCCCACGATGAAGTACATTGCGGTCAAGTCGTCGGTCCACTTCCGCTCGGGCTTTGAACGTTTCGCCGGGTCGATCACCAACGTCGACGCTGCGGGGACACATACCCACGACTTTACCCAGCTGGCCTACAAAAAGCGGACCCGGTCTGTGTTCCCGGTGGAATTCCCTCCGCAGAGATAGTCGGTGACTCGCGTCTCTACTGGAGGTATGATCTCCCACTGATGTGACATTCCCCGACGAACCAAGCTCTGGACGACTCGCTTGTCTGATCCGTCAGTCCCCGCCGACCTGCGACAGACCCCTTATGGACGCCGGGCATGGCTGCGTCAGCAGGGGATCGCCGCCCTGGGATGGGGGCTCCTCGGACAACAGCTGCGTCGGGCGAGTGCTGCGCCGGGTGAGTCCATCAAGCGAGCGGGATTTGGTACTGCCAAGTCAGTGCTGATCATCTTTGCCAGCGGTGGCCAGAGCCAGATCGATACATGGGACCCGAAACCCGATGCCCCACCGGAGATTCGCGGGGCGTTCGATTCCATCGCGACAGCCATTCCCGGTGTGCGGTTTTGCGAGCACATGCCACAGATCGCCAAGGTGGCCGACAAGCTGTGCGTTGTGCGGAGCATGGCTCACGAGGACCTCGACCATGGCTCGTCGTTCCATCTGGCGATGACGGGACGTTACCACCGCCGTCGCAGCTCCAACGATCCGCCCGATTTGACCGATGCTCCGTGCATGGGGGCTGTGCTGCAGCGAGTGCAGTTCTCGTCCCGGTTTCCTCAGACAGCTGTGAATCTGAATGGGCCCGCGGAGGTACCGCTCGTACTGGGACCTGGGCAATTTGGAGGTTTCCTCGGGAAGAGTTACGACCCGCTGACGCTGGGAGATGTCAGTCGTGGAGACCTGGCCATCCCGTCGCTGGAGCCGCGACTTGACCTGCCGGTTTCGCGGATGCGGGCCCGTGAGTCGTTGCTGCAGTCGATTGAGCAATCGATCCCGGAGAGCCAGCGGGACGTGCAGTGGGCCGACAAACAGGTGCGTTACCGCGATGCATTCGAAATGCTGTCTCAGGAAGACACCGCCCGGGCGTTCGAGCTGCACCGGGAAACTCCTGAATTGAGAGACCGCTATGGGCGGAACCGCTCGGGGCAGGCCTGCCTGCTGGGGCGAAGGCTGGTCGAGGCGGGGGTGCCGCTGGTGACGGTCATGTGGAACCACAACAACCGCGGCCAGGACATCGACCCGAAGAGCGGCGATCTGTACGGGTGGGATAATCACAACGACATTTTTGAGGGACTGCAGCACCAGCTGCTGCCGCGATTCGACCAGAGCTTCTCGGCACTCATCGAGGACATGGACCAGCGGGGGCTGCTCGATGAAACGCTCGTGATCTGCATGGGCGAGTTCGGGCGGGCTCCGCTCGTGGCTGTGGAACGAAACTTTGCGGGAATCAGCCCGGGGCGCAAGCACTGGAGCGGTGTCTATTCGATCGTCATGGCCGGGGCGGGAGTCTCACGCGGTGTCGTGGTGGGAGCGTCCGATTCACGCGGGGCTTATCCGCTGACAAACTCCTTCGGCCCGTGGGACGTGACAGCCACCATCTTTGCAGCCTTGGGGATCGACCCGGCGACGCACTATTACGACCACTTCGGCCG
>QWOR01000061.1 GCA_003669575.1 Planctomycetota bacterium
CGCAAGTTCCCGCATGTGCCGGGCATCGACGCAGCTGGGGTGGTCGTCGAGAGCAGTTCTCCCGACTTTCCGGTCGGGACCGAAGTCATTGCCACGGGGCATGAGCTGGGGGTCGAGCGGTGGGGCGGCTGGGCGGAGTATGTCCGCGTTCCGGCGGCGTGGCTGGTGAAGCGGCCTGCTGGTCTCACGCTCGAAGAGTCGATGATGCTCGGTACGGCGGGGTTTACGGCTGCTCAATCGGTTCAGGCACTGATCCATGCGGGGATTACTCCCGATCGCGGGCCGGTCGTCGTCACGGGTGCGACGGGCGGGGTCGGTTCGCTCGCCCTGCGGATTCTGGCCCAGCTCGGGTATGAGGTCACAGCTGTCTCGGGGAAGAAAGATCGGGTCGACTGGCTCAAGCAAATCGGGGCCAGGGCAGTGATCGACCGCGAGACATTTCTGGCGACTCCCAATCGTCCACTGCTGGCGGCGACGTGGGCCGGAGGTGTCGACACGGTGGGTGGGACTGTGCTGGCCACACTGCTGAAGAGCGTGCAGCATCGCGGCTGTGTGTCGGCCTGCGGAGTCGTTGGTGGGGCGGATCTGCCGCTGACGGTCTTTCCATTCATCCTGAGGGGTGTCACGCTCGCCGGGATCGACTCGGCCTGGTGCCCCGACGAGAACCGGCCCGAAATCTGGAACAAGCTGGCCACCGAGTGGAAGCCGAAGCATCTCATTGCGGGGCGGACAGTGATCACGCTCGATGAGGCGGGGGCTGCAGTAGACACGATATTGAAGGGCGGAATTACGGGCCGGACAGTGATTCGAATCTAAGCGCGGGAGAGTCACGTCGGGCGGTGCAAACATCTCAAATGTCGGACCTCTGAAGTTTGAGTGGCATACACCGCCGGGTGAGCCCGAAGGCCGTCGATTCGTTTATCAATTCGCAATGCAGACCGTGAACACTGCCCGGGAAGCGGCTCCGGGGACGAGCAGATTTTGCTGTCAAGCTGGCAGTCCGGCTGATTGGCCGGACTTGCCAATCCTGACAGTCCTCGCAGCATTTCATTACGAGTTATCCACTTACATCACGCCGGAAGCATTGCGATGCTGGGGGGAACAGTCTTTGCATGGATATGAATGCGTTCCGCTTTTTGCTCAGGAGTATTGCCATGGCCGTCTTTCGTTGGGGGAGTGCCTTCGACGCTTTCCGCGACCTGGAGCGGGAGATGGATCATCTTCTGCACAGCGTCAACATGGCGTTCGAGGGATTGCGGATTGGCCGTCCCTTTCCAGCTGTGAATATTTATGAGCTGGAAGGTGAGTACCTGCTGACCGCCGAATTGCCGGGAACGCGGGTGGAGGATCTTGATCTGAGCGTGGCCAATGGCATGCTCACCATCCGGGGCCGCCGCACTGCGATGCCCGAAGTGAATGAACAACAGTTCCGCCGCAGTGAGCGTGCCCAGGGAGATTGGGAACGCAGCTTCCATCTGCCCGAGAGAGTCCAAGAGGACGGATTGCACGCGGAACTGAATAATGGCGTTCTGAAGCTGCATCTGCCCAAGGCTCCGTCGACCGTACCCCGTCAGATTCCCGTGAGTAACGGTCATACCGCCCCGCTGGCCATCGAAACTCGAGGAGAGCGGACATGAGTACCGAACTGAATCCCCGCAGTGCCGATTTGCCGGCACGCACACAAGACGCCGCCCCCGCGGCAACCACAGCTGCGCCGCCTCAGCATTGGGTCTGCACGCCGCCGATCGACATCTTTGAGACACCCGAAGGGCTCGTGTTGCGAGCCGACCTGCCGGGGGTGACTGCGGAGACGCTCGACGTTCAGGTGCAGGACAATAAGCTGACCCTGCTGGGCCGGGTGGCTGAGCAGGCTCCCGTCGGTGCGAACCTGATTCATCAGGAGTACCACGTGGGCGACTTCGTGCGCTCATTCATCCTGAGCGACGATGTCGACCATGATCGCATCACGGCGAAGATCTCGAACGGCGTGCTCGATCTGTTGCTGCCGCGGATTCCCAAGGCGGAGCCACGCAAGATTCAAGTCCGGGCCGACTGATCCCGGCTATCCACGGCTCAGCATGAGCTTCGCCCTCCCGGCTGGCCTGCAACCGCGACACGCTACTTGGTCTTCTCGCAAGGAACCTCGATGCGACAACAGCCGAGGTCAAGAAACTGCGAGCGCTGACCCTTGACCGTTTTCAGCATGTCTTCGCGGAGGCGATAGTAAATAAACCGTCCGTCGCGTTGCGGGTCGACCAGATGGGCGTGTTTGAGAATCTGCAGGTGGTGAGACGCGGTGACGATTTCCACTTCGAGCGTCTCGGCGATATCACTGACGGTCATTTCACCTTGGCGTAAGAGATCGACAATCCGCAAACGCAGCGGTTCGCCCAGTGCCTTGAGCAGGTTGGCACAGATGTCCGCTTGAAACGCGTCGTTGGGTTTGGGCTCACTCACCGTTGGTGATCCTCGACAGAGAACGGCATGCTGATACGGTCGTAAGGTGCCATGAACAAATCGGGCGGTCGCGACGGATAGAACTCAACAGGTAGAGAGACGCCAGTCGCGAAGCCGGAATTGATATCGCAGAAGCGGCCCTCAATCGCGAGGGCGGGCCAGAGGTGATACGACATGACACCACTGGCCCGTCTCGATTCGCAAGTTGTCGCCTAGGGAGTTGTGGTTTTGACCGTCAGCGTGCGGGTCGACTCGATGTTGGCCTTCAAGTCTTTTTCGGCCCACCAGGTCGGCTTCATCTGCAGTTTGGAGTACAGCTTCTCCCCCTGGTCGGTGTAGTGCTTGGACTTCGGATTGCCGCTCTGGCCCCACGGGGTACAGGTCAGTGATTCGATCCCGTCCTTGTGGAAGAACATCAGAATCACCGCCATCGAGCCGCTGTTGGCGACAAACTGCCCCGGCCGGGCGGTGTTATCCTTCGTGCGAACGTCGAAGAGCGTCTCCGAGAAGTTCACTTCCTTGTGTCCGGAATCAAACTCGCATCCGCCAGTCGGGAACAGCTGTTCGTCACGGCCGACCTTGTGGATGTCACCCCACGCGACATCCCACTTGCCGTACTTCGTCTGCATCTCGTCGATGGTCTTGTGCAAAACATCGAGGGCCTGGGCCTGTTGCTCAGCGTTGAAATGTCCGCCCTTGTCCAGGCACTTCAGGTCCATTTCGTTACCGAGCTTGAGCCGCCAAAACTTGTAGAGCGAGGTGGCTGTGGCCTCGGGCGTGAAGTGTCCGTTCCACTCCAACAGGGTTTTGACAGCAGCTGCGAACTGGGCGTTCGTCAACTTGTCTTTCCCAACGGCGTCGACCGCCAGCTTCAGTTCCTGCTGCCAGCGTGGGGCGTGCACATCATAGACATCCATCGTGTAAGCGATGGCTTCTTCACGGGTGACGGAGTCATCGTTGTGCAGCAGCGATCGAATGCGGAGGCTGCGGGGATTCTCGGTGTCCCAGGAGACGTTGTAGATGTAGTCTCGGTACTTGTCCCGCGTGAATGGAGAGTCCTCCATCATGTTGAGCGGGCTGATGTTGCAGTTCTGCATGTAGCCCTGAGGCGGATTGAAAATGTGGACCAGGTCCTCGACCGGATGAATTCCCTTCCAGGCGGTCTTTGAGGTATGTCCCGGAACCGGTCGGCTCCAGTCGTAACCTTCCGGTCGATCGGGAGTGACTCCGCAGCGGACGTAACCGATGTCGCCATGGACGTCGGCGAACATGATGTTCTGGGGATTGAACTCCCCCTTGCCGATGGCTTTGAAGAACTCCTTCGAGGTTTTCGACATCACCATCTCGTAACCCTGCTGCATCATGCCGGTCATCTCGATGAGCGGCGCAGCCCCGACCAGCGCAGTACCCTTCTTGAGGTCTGGTTCACTGATCACCGGGCCGAGGTGGGTGTAGAGAGCGGGCTTGATGGAGGGCTTTTCGCCTTTGACCGCGATGTTGAACAGCTCCATTTTCATGGGCTTCCACTCACCGTCGTATTCATACTCGAGCTGTTTCTTGAAGCGGATTTTCATTTCATACACGTCAGCGGTGTCGGGGCCACCGGTGGTGAGCGCCCAGCCGACTTGCTGGTTGTGCCCGATCGCCAGGAGCGGTGAGCCAATCAAAAAGTACCCGTTCATGTGCACGTCTCCGGCGTGGACGCGTGCCTCGTACAGCACCGCCAGGCCTTCCCAGGTGAGATGCGGGTCGGAGAGCAGGATCGGGACATTGTCCGCCGAACGGGAGGGAGAGACGGCCCATTCATTCGATCCCATGGGGGGCCGCTTCGAATTGGGTTCTTCGTCCTTTTCGTCATTGATTGTTCCCAGCGGCCAACGCAGCATCATCGCGCGGCCAATGGTCAGGATCTGCCAGGGCTCGATCTTCACGGCATATTCGGGCACTTCTTCCGGGTGCTCATCGATATAGGCCTGCACCCCTGCCGTGAAGCTCTCGACCATCGCCCGCAAGTGGGCTGGCATGGTGGCGATTGACTTCTTGGCGTTCGCCTCATTGCGACAGAGTCGCATGATGTAGTCCTGTTCGGCGTACTGGGGGCCAAAGTGTTCAGCCATCGTACCCATGCCGGTATGAATCGCCGAGTAGATGTCGAGCAGACGGTCCTCAGCCTGCGCGTAGCCCAGTCCGTAGGCCCCACTGGCGGGCGAATCGGCGTAAATGTGGGGCACTCCCCAAGTGTCGCGGTGAATCGTGACCTGGTGGTCTGCTCCGACGACGGAACTTGTCACGCATAAGACGAGTGACATCAAGGCAATAATGGAAGTGTTCCGCCGCATCTCAAATTCCTCGATGGATGACAACCAATGACAAGCCGATCACCGTAACATACCCACACTCACTACTCCAGTGTGGGGGAACAGGCTTCAAACTGTTGGCAAAATGATCGATGCCGAAACGAGAAGAGTGAGCGGAGGAGAGGGGGGACAAGCTCCAATCCCAGTTCCCGGTTTCAGCCCAGACTGCTACTATCCTGACGTGGAGTGATCTCATGGAATCGGATCGCTCATGACATTTCGCCCCGAAGGCAGCAATTCACCATGTGGTTAAAGCAAACGGCTATTTGGGCCTTCCTCTTGGGACTCACGATGTTGACTCAACCCGCAGTTGCGGAGGAACTGGCTCCGGTCGCCTCAGTCGAGGGAATCAGCGAGTACCGACTGGACAATGGAATGCGGGTCTTGCTCTTTCCCGATCCGAGCAAGCCGCAGGTGACCGTCAATTTGACGGTGTTTGTGGGTTCAAGGCATGAAGGTTACGGCGAAGCGGGTATGGCTCACCTGCTTGAGCACATGGTGTTCAAGGGGACGCCCGATCATCCCGAAGTCCCGCGCGTGTTGAAGGAGCATGGAGCTGACTTCAATGGGACAACTTGGCTCGACCGGACGAACTACTACGAAACTCTCCCCGCCAGTGACGACAATCTGGAGTTCGCGATCCGGCTCGAAGCAGACCGAATGGTGAACAGCAATATCAAGGGCGAAGACCTCGCGTCAGAAATGACCGTGGTACGGAACGAATTCGAGCGTGGGGAGAACTCCCCGAGCCGCATCCTTGATCAGCGGATGTGGGCGGCAGCGTTTGAGTGGCACAACTACGGCAAATCGACGATCGGCAACAGGGCGGACATTGAACGAGTGCCCGTCGAGAATCTGCGCCGGTTCTATAAGAAGTACTACCAGCCTGATAACGCGATGATCATCATCGCCGGGCAGTTCGATCCGGCCAAGGCGATGGGGTTCGTCACGAAGTACTTTGGGAAGCTGCCCAAGCCCGATCGCGTGCTGGAGAACACCTATACCGAAGAGCCAGCCCAGGACGGTGAACGCCGGGTGACTCTGCGTCGCGTGGGCGATGTGGCGGTCGTGGGTGCGATGTATCACATCCCTTCGGGGGGGCATCCGGATTATGTGTCGCTCGATACTCTGGAACACATTTTGACCTCGTCTCCGAGTGGTCGGCTCTACAAGGCTCTCGTCGAAACTCGTCGAGCAGCCAGTGTTAGCGGGGGAGCGTATGCTCTGCATGACCCCGGAGTCTTCAAGCTGAATGCCGAAGTCGCTGCCGGGAACGATCCGCTGGAAGTTCTCGCGACGATGAATGAGATCACCGAGTCGATCCACGAAAAGGGTGTGACCGAAGAAGAAGTCAATCGCGCGAAGACCTACTGGTTGAAGTCCTGGGAACTGTCTCTGAACGACAGCCAGCAGGTGGCCATCAGCCTGAGTGACTGGGCATCGCAGGGCGACTGGCGGCTGATGTTCCTCTACCGGGATCGACTTGAGGCCGTGACCCCTGCAAGCGTGCAGGCCGTCGCCAAGAAGTATCTGCAGCGGAACAACCGCACTGTGGGTGTGTTCCTGCCAACGAAGGAAGCGGAGCGAGTCTCGGTGCCAGCCACACCCGCGCTGGCCGAAATGATCGGCGACTACAAGGGACGTGAAGCGGTGGCTCAGGGCGAAGCCTTCGAGGTGACCCCAGACAACATTCAGAAGCGGACGATCTGGACCAAGCTGTCTGGTGGCTTGAAGGTGGCTCTTCTTCCGAAGAAAACCCGCGGTAACTCGGTCGCCTTCCGCTTGAGCCTGCGATACGGCAATGCCCAGACTCTGGTGGGTAAGTCCGCAGCTGCGGAACTTCTTCCGGCCCTGATGATGCGCGGTACGAAGCAGCTGACGCGTCAGCAGATTCAGGACACGCTCGATCAGAACCGCGGTCGGCTCATGCCCGTTGGAAGTCTCGGCGATGTCAGTTTCTCAGGTGAGACTCGTCGTCAGTCGTTGCCGGTGGTGCTTGAAGTCCTGCGTCAGGTGCTGCGTGAGCCCATCCTTCCAGCCGATGAGCTGGAAATCATCCGAACCCGCAAGCTCGGCGGTCTGCAGCAGCAATTGTCCGATCCGCAGTCACTGGCACGAATTGCCCTGTCACGGAAACTCAATCCCTACCCGGCGACCGATGTCCGCTACGTACCGACTGCGGAAGAAGAGATTGCCCGCTGGAAGGACGTGAAGGCCGAAGATGTGGCGAAGCTGTATTCCGACTTCGTGGGGGGACAGTATGGCGAACTGGTCGTCGTGGGTGACTTCTCACCCGACGAACTTCTGCCCCAGCTGGAGTCGATCATTGGTGGCTGGAAGGCCAAGGAGCCATATGCCCGCATTGAACGCCCGGCCACCAAGTCGACCAAGGTGCGAGAGTTGATTGAGACTCCCGACAAAGAGAACGCTGTCTATCTGGCAGCCACGATCATTCCAATGAGCGATGCGGCAGAGGATTACCCGGCTCTGGTGATTGGAAACTTCGTGATGGGCGGCAGCACGCTCGCTTCACGGCTGGGTGATCGTGTGCGTCAGAAGGAAGGTCTGTCGTACGGTGTGGGATCGTTCCTCCGGTCTTCGTCGCTCGATGATCGGACCTCGTTTTACATGTACGCCATCACAAACCCGGTCAATATGCCGAAGGTCGAAGCAGCGATCAACGAAGAGTTGGCCTTGGCTCTCAAGGACGGCCTGACCTCGGGTGAAGTCGAATCAGCGAAGACGGGTTTCCTGGAGCAGCAGAAGGTCGAATGGAACACCGACGACGCGCTCGCTTCGCGTCTGGCGGAACTGCTGTACGCTGACCGGGACATGGGCTACTACAGCCGCCAGATCAAGGCGATGCAGGAGCTGACCCATGAGGCTGTGAACGCCGCCATGAAGAAACGCATTGATCCCGAGACGATTAGC
>QWOR01000191.1 GCA_003669575.1 Planctomycetota bacterium
AAACGAACCGCAGATCGAATCGTCGAGCGTCATGATGCCGACCGAACTCGACGAGCAAACGCTCCAGTCCGCCGGTCAGCAGAGTCATGCTGACGTGACAGATGCGAAAGTGGTCCCCCGCCGACTCGCGTGTCGCGGTCGGGGGTGAGGCCACATCGGGGATCAACGAAACGGACATGTTTACTCGGGCTCCGCGCTGAGAGTCTCGGAAGTGTTCGAGGAGACGGTGCTGCCGCCTGAGGGCAGGGGGCGCATACGTCGTTTGAGCTGTGTCAGGGCAGCAACAATGCGACTCTTGACTGTGGGGCGGTGGAGACGCGTCCAGGTCAGTGTCTGAGTGTGTGTCGACAGGTTCTCTTTGTGTCGCTTGTCCCCGACGAGAAAGTCGTAAGCCGAAAAGCCACGCTGCAGAGCAGCGCACTGACACAGATAGTGAGTGACCAGCCCGGGGCTCGGCTTCTGGTCGAAGGCGGCGAGTCCCGACAGGTAGTCGAGCAGGCGATTGCGATCGACGAGCAGCAGCAAAGCCCCAACCGTGCTGCCCTGGTGTCGGGCTCGGAACACGACACAGCGATGCGTCGGGAAGAGTTCCGACAGCAGGGTACGTTGGAAGTTGCGGAAGCGTGAGCTGCCGAATGCTCCGCGTTCGCCAATCGCTTGCCAGCGGGCCTGATGCAAGTCAATCAGCTCGGCGAAAATGTCTTCGGCTTGTGAGAGCGTGGTTGCCCATTCGGTCTCGATATCGCCGTAATCACGAAGTTTTCGCCGGAGGTTGGCCCGCGTGCTGCGGCCCAGATGGTCGATGAGGTCCTTACCGGACGAACGGACCACCTCCAGATCGAGGTACTTCGAGTCGCGGTTCCGAATCTCGACTGCGGGCCAGTGCGCTGTCAGCTCCCGCGTCTCTTCGGCGGTAAAACCGTCCAGTTGAATGACATCGCCCGCAGATTGAGTCAGCAGCCAGTGTGAGATCGCGTCCTGAAATGCCACTCGCCACGCCGGTTCAACGAGCAGGCTGTTGTATTCGACGCAGGCACTTTCTTGGACCGGGTCGCCCGCTGTGCCCAGGTGGTGCGTATGCAGCGAGAGCAGGGGGGCCTTGCGTTCGGCACTTTCGGTGTAGAGACAGATGCCGCGCACCTGACCTTCGTCCTCGGCCACAATGAACCAGAACCGGACAGTCTCGCCGTAGTGGTCGAGCCAGACTCGCGTCCAGGCTTCGCTCGCTGCGAGCGGTGGCAAGGCGACGCGTTGCTCCAGCCCACGCCAGATCGTGAGGGCTGCGACACGATCTTTCGCGTCCATCACGCGCAGCTTCAGCATCGACGGGCTGGTGACAGGCCGTTCGAGTGGTGCCGGGATGGTAGCGAGGTCGGTCATCGTGGTTTGAACAGTTCTTTGCTGAGTGTGTTGGTGGTTATCTCGCTTCACCGACGGCGGTGAAGTCAGTCACTGGCAGCGGTTGATTTCGATTGCGCTGCATAACCCATAGCATCGGAGCCCCCGCGAGTAGCAGGGCGATGCCACCGCCTCCAGTGACGGCGAACAGCGTGATCCAGCCATCGGGGTAGTGCTGCCTGGCAACGATCTCGCAATAGGTCCACAACGCCGCGAGCGGAACCAGACAGGGGAGAATCGATTGTGTGAGCAGATCTCGCTTGCGGAGGTTCACCTGTCGGCAGGCATAAGGCATGAACACCAGCAGCTCGACAAAGACGAGCGGGATGAACGTGCCCCACGCGACTCCCTCGATCCCCCAGAACATCAAGAGCACGATCGACAGAATCAGGTTGAGCACCGCTTCGGAGATGTCGATCAGAGCGGGAACCCGCACGATTCCCATGCCAAGCATCGCCTTACGCAGAATCAGCATGGGCTGGGCCACCAGCTGTGCTGCAAGCAGGATGATCAGAATGCGCTGGCTCTGCTCCAGACCTTCGCCGATCCACGTGCGGATCAGCATGCCGCCGAAGTACATCGCTCCGATGAAGAACCCACCAATCAGAACGAAGGTGAGTGCCGCCATCCGGCCTACCAATGTGGCCAGTTCGGAGTGCTTGGAGTGGGCATGCAGGTAGCCAGCCTTGGGCAGGAGGACCTCGCCGATCTTGGCCAGCGGGTCTTGAATCATCTGGCAGATACGCAGCCCGATGTTGTAGATGTCGACCTGCGAGGTTCCGCGAGCGAAGCCGATGACGGTAATGTCCGAGAGATAGATGATCTGCTCGGCTGCCTGGCCGACAGCGGTGTAACCGCTGAAGGAGAAACATTCTTTCGCTGTTTCTCGTGTGGCGAGTGACCGGCGAATCTGCAGCTCGGGAACCGCTCTCAAAGCGAAAACCCAGAGCAGAAGGTTTTCCAGAATCGTGACGACCAGAAAGAAGACAGAGAGGGTCGTCAGCTCGGGACGAAGCTTGAGGCAAGTGACGGCGAGAATGAATCGCAGAATTCCCGAGCCGACTTCGATCGCCCGTTTGAGACCCACTCGCTGGGTGCCAATCAGGATGCCACCGAACACGCTTCCCACCATGCCGATCGCGGTCGCCAGACCATTGATCAGGATGACCGCCCGGACTTCCCCGAGAGTCAGTGAACCCAGCTGCGGAATCATCGGACTGACGAGGCAGAAGCCACCTGCCAGCAACATCACCAGGCCTGCCATGCCGGTATAGATCAGGAATGTCGTACTGCTGACGCGGTTCAGTTCGTCCCACTCGGCCTTGGCAAAGTGTTTGGCGACATAGCGGCAGGTCGTGGCTCCCATGCCGAGATAGAGCAGCCCGGCGTAGCCCGAGATCATGTTGATGAAGATCCAGGCCCCGTACGCTGTGGGCGACAGCGTATTGCGTACGTACGGCAGCATGAAGAACCCAATCGCGATCATCACGAGATGGGCGATCCAGCTGGCCAGAATGTTTGCTCGCAGGGACATGACGGGGTGTTTCAGAGTCTCGGTAGCTTTCGATGGACGAGGAATTGTTAGTTCAGGATTGGCTCTGGAATCGATTGCGACGGAGGTCGAGAATCGGACGCGGCAGAAACGTGGCCATCCATCGCATGAACGCACCCATGGACGGCTTGCGTTTCAACACATTGCGGTAACAGTCACGAGCCTGTTCCAAGTCGCGCGAGTGGAAGAGGGCCAACCCCCACTCTGTATAGATCGAGGCTTGCTTCATGGAGACCCGCTCATCGTCGACCTGGCAGATCTGACGGATCTTTTCGACGTTGTTCAGTTCACTGCGGACCATCAGATTGAATTGACCTGACAAGTTGTTGGGGGCCGGTGTGTATTCGACCAGCCGTTCGCGGACGGTGCAGAACTGTCCTCCGTGATGCAGCAATCGCAGCCACAGGTTGTAGTCTTCGACCGCCATGATGGAGCGGTCGGTGTCGAACCCACCCACGGCTTCGAAGGCCGATTTTCGCAGCAGGACACTCGATGTGCAGATCGTGTTTCTCTTCCATAGAGTGTCGAAAGACTGCTTGGCTGGCGTCAGTGGTCCCGTAAAGTCGACGGTGCAGTAGGAATGTACGAGGGTTGTCGAGTCGTCGAGAGCGGCGATCTGCTGCTCGAGCTTGGTGGGGATCCACGCATCGTCGGAGTCGAGGAAGGCCAGCCACTCGCCTCTGGCTTCGCGCGCTCCGGTGTTACGTGCCGCTGCAGGACCACCATTGGCCTGACGGATGACGCGGACCAGGTCTCCGCAGGACTCAGCGACCTCTGCGGTGTTGTCCTTCGATCCATCGTCGACGACGAGGATCTCCAGTGGCCGCACAGTCTGCTGCTGGATGCTCTGGATGGAGCGGGCGATGAATCTGGCCGCGTTGTAGGCGGGCATGATCACGCTGATGGTGGGCAGGTTGTGGGACATGTCAGTCATGGGGGATTGTTCAGTGGAGACGAGGCGTCAGGAGGCGTTTGGTAGACACTGCCTAGTCAAAGCGGGCGAAGACACGGACGAACACGAAGAAGGCGCCGAGCAGAGCCAGGCTGGAGAAGCCGAGTCGCTGGACCAGCTGTGGGTTGAGCGGCTGGACTGGCGCGGGACGGCGTCGGTAGTACCCAGCCAGATTCATGAAGACTGCGAGCGTGCCGCAGATCATGTACGTCGTGGGCATGTAACAGCGCGACAGCGACATCATCGACATGCACCAGCCCGCTCCCATCCCGGCGAGGTAGGGCATCAGGCGTCGCAGTTCGGGGTCTTCGATCTGCTGTTTGGTCCGGACCAGCCGGTACATGTAGAACGCCGGGATGAAGAAACACCCTAGGAAGAAGGTGCCTCCAATGAATCCCAGTTCCACATAGGCGTGCACGTACGAGTTGTGAGCGACCAGCCCCGCGACATCGGCGTACATGCCTTCTCCGATTCCGAAGAAGAACCGCGAGGTCTTCAACTGATTCAGCCCGTCAGCCCACAGCTGGATTCGCTGTTGGCCCGTGCCTCCCGAGAGGTCGATGTTGCCCTGCCGTCCCAGGGCGACGGGAACAGCCAGGACTCCCAAGGCTCCGATCGTTGCTGCGACCTTGCCGCCATAGCGAGTGGTCAGCCAGGCCAGCATGGCCACACCCCCGGCGAGCAGGCCTCCGCGCGAGTGGGTGAGGAACAGCCCGTAACAACAGACCCCTAGCGCCGGAATCCACGCATAGCGGATCCCCGTCATCTTTGGATCGGTCATGAAGTACAGGCACAGAATGCCCGTCATGACGATCAGCTGGGCCATGTCGTTCGGGTCGTGGAAGATTCCCAGACCGCAGAGACGGAAATACCACGGAGTGTTACCGTCGGGGGACTCGGTGTCGTTTTCGGGCACGTGTCGGAGCTGACGGGGGACGCCATCAGGGAGGTCGCGTTCAAGGTTCTTGATCTCCCACAAATCGGCCCGCCCCGACCAGTCCTCCACGAACTTGTGATAGTCAAGAATGCTGAACGAGATCATGAAGACCGAACAGCAGACGCTGTTCAGCAGGAAGCCACGCAGCCGCTGGGGCGTATTCACCACGGCCACCAGCGTCATGTAGTACAGACAGACCTTGGCCATGGCCTCGAAGCTTTTGGCCGCGCCGCCCAGATAGCCGACGGACAGATGAGACGTGGCTGTCGCCACGGTGACTCCGATCACGCACAGGTTGATCGGTTGCTGAATCATCGTGCGAATCGAGAGCTGGTTATGCAGCTGGCGAATCGAGCAGACCATCGCCGCCAGAATGAGCGCCAGATAAAACTGCACATTGCCCAGGCTCGGAAAGAGTTCCGAGGGGCGAATGTAGAGAGCGGCGTTGGCGAGCAGGAACAGCAGGTAGGCCATCACGATGCCTTCGAGTGACCGGACGAAAGTGGGCTTACGCGCGCACTCTTCCGATCATGAACTCTAGGTCAACTCTGAGGCCCGTGAGGGAATTGTATGAACGGGGAAACAGAGAACGTTGACGTTTTGCAGCGGGTGAAAGGACAACGTACCTGACGTCGCTGGAATAACCGGCAGAATTGGAATAACTGGCTTAATCAGGTAAAGCGATCACGCGGAACTGGGCACTCGCCGGCACAGCCCAGACAGGGGCGCGGCCTGTCCGCAGATGAGTGTCTCGGGATGTTCTTACTGACCCTTGCCAGTGCAGGATTCAGGGCTCGACTTTGCCAGTTGCAAGTGAAAGCGTGTGCTCTGTGACAGTCGGGGTGTCAGGGCACTCGTTTCCGCCTGACGCACAAGCTGGGCCATTTCCCAGGCGGTCACATAGTGGAGCTTTAACTGTGGATGTGCTTCGAGCTGAGCAGCGAGTTCGGCATGGAAGGCCTGCATCTCGGGCCCCAGTAACATGTCGATGTTACCGTCCTTGCAACCATGGGTGTGCAGCTTGATGAACTTCCAGTTCGGGCGCTCAGCCACATGCACGCCGACGTTCATCCAGTGTTGGAAGCGTCGCCAGGTTGGTGCCCGACCTTCGGTCAGGTCGCCGTTCTCGATGCGCGGGACCAGTCCATATTTGCGGCTCTGCCAGTCGAGGCAGAGCGGACCCTGGATCATCAGGAGGTGGTCCGCGGGAGCGATCTGACCGACCCGCGAACGAATCCCAGTGTCGTGCGATTTGCGACGGCCGGGGATGTCCTGGGCATAGTAGATGGAGTTAATCGTCCGTGTCTGGCATTCGCTCGGAGCGGACGGGAGAGTGAAGTCAGCGTAGCAGCCCGTTTCACGCAGGATCGTCAGCTCCTGGTCAACGCCACACCAGCGGCCATCAGGACGTGAGTTACACAATGCCCAGTTCCCGTGGATGAATCCGTAGACGATCTGGTTCGTCAGTGGATCTTTCCGCAGCAGACCATGGCGGTGGAATAGCGTATCGCGGAACGACTCCAGCTTCTCGCGAAACTGGTCGGCGGTGTCGTTGTCGTGGTGCAGATGCACATCCACGTCGCCGTATCCCTCAACGCACAGCTGGGCGATCTCGTCGAGGTACTCTGGACGGTATTCGTCCTGCGGGAAGAAGAACGTGTGTTGTGGCGGGCGTCCGTTGAAGTCGCGGAAATTACGGAACGCTTTGGGGTACTCATGCACCCAGCGCTGGACTCGTTCCATCGCTTTTTCCCGCGAGGCTCCGTAGCACTCGGGTTCCCAGTGATCGCAGATCGCCACGAACAGGTCGATGGGCTGATCACGGTCGATGGGCTCGTGACGTTCACTCGGAAAGTAATAACTCCCGAGCCAGTACTGCATGTTTCGCTTGCGGATCAATATGCGAATCACCTCCACCACGCCAAAAGTGGCGAGGATTCCGACGCAGGTCAGGATCCAGGGAAGGCTCGTCATCAAATCTCGTTCCGCGACAGTCAGGCTGCCAGCGACCTCATCAGGAAGCGTGACGTGGCCGAACTGCGACTGTCAGGCAACTGCATACAGCTGCCTGGATTCGCAATCATCCCGCGTCCGCACACTTCGCGTTGTTGAAAAGCTACGTCATGAAACGGGCGTCGAGAATCACATGCAAGAGCCGTAAACCAATTTTCATGGATGCCACACCAATGACAGTCCTTCCGAAGCGGCTGCAAGGCGCGGTAATTTTCAGTGATCGTCATAAACGCACAGGGAATTACCTGCTTTGCGCCGAAACGCTGACACGAAGACTGTCCGAGTGCCCCTATCTCCACTGGATGAGAGTCGGATAATCGGCAGCATCGCTAAGGGCGTAAGAGGTGAGACGGACCAAATCTTGGATTCGAGTTTTCGATGTGATCCCTGAAAGACAGTTTTTGGGAATCGTTCCGTCCGACATGCCTTGGCTTAGGATGTGGAGCCCGTTCGCGGGTGAAGACCTTTGCGGGCGACGGAGTAGGTCACGATGGCGTCGACGACATGTGCGAAAAAGAAGTACATGGCCAGAACGATCACCCCTGCTATGACCTGAGCTTGTCGACCACTCAACATGGTAAGGATCGTGGGAATGACTAGAAACAGAAGTCCCGCCGCGTAACCTAGCAACTCGAAGCAGGCCAGCATGGTGTGCCCCATCAGGAAGTCTCCCCACGAGGGGAAAATCAGGCTGCGCAGGGCAAGCTGGGATGGCTTCCAGTAGGTGGCTCCACACGCTTCACAATCGAACTCGTCCTTGGGGACGGTTTCGTAGCAATAAGCACAGAGCGTCTCCATTGATTGGGTGGTCGTCGGTTCAAAGCCCTTCTCCCGATAATCGTGGAGAGCGGTCTCAAAACACTCGGACATCAACTTGCGATCCG
>QWOR01000303.1 GCA_003669575.1 Planctomycetota bacterium
CGATGACATCCCAGTTGACCGACCGGCTCTGCCGCTTGACCCTGATGGAGATTCTGCCAGCGCTCGGCTCGGGAGATTGTGCCGGGTTCGGAGCAGCAGTGTCCGAGTATGGCCGCTTAATCGGCGAGTATTTCTCGCCGGTGCAGGGCGGTGTCTTCGCCGACCCGCAAATTCGAGACATCGTTCTCACCCATCCACTCATCGGACACAATCTGGTCCAGTCATCATGGGGACCATCGGTGGTGACATTCACTCCCTCTGCATCAGCAGCTGAAGACCTGTACCGGGAGTGGGAGTCGGTCGTGGCACCTGCTCAGTGGCAGATAGACATCTCACGTCCGCTCAATCACGGTGCGATGATCCACGCCCCTCGCGGCAGCTGTGAGTAAATCGGCCCTGTACAAGGCCACTGTTTGCCGCGTTATCCAAATGTCAGGCGACGCGTACGATGCCGCATGTCGATGCTAAAATTGGTTCACGACTTCGCTCCCCTGGATCGTTCCCAGAGCTCGCCACACATCCAGGGCAATTGTATTCGAGATAGATCGGACCGATCCGTCCATCAAGGAGGCATGCACGCAGCCCGAGTGGTAGCTGCGCGAGGTGATGGCAGCGTAGGTCGGCTGCGTCAGACTCGACCCCTCATAGCGGGAGTTGTAATCCACATCGTACATCCGACCGTCAGAATGGTGATAATTCACCCGAGTATTCGGGGCGAAGACGGTCGTGAATCCTGTTTCGTGAACAGCTCCTTCACACCATTCGTTGTGCCCGCTGTTCTCCTGAAGATCGGCTCCCAAGTGAAAGACGGCGGCGGCGGCCCACTGAGCAAGCTCGTCGGGTCGGGCAGGGGGAGTCGGTCCTGGATTGAGGGTGTTGTAAAAGAACGGCTGATACGATTTCACCTCCGCGCATGCGAGCGTGTTCGACATTCCGTCACTGATCGAGTTCACCCCGACTGAGCTATTCGGAAAAAAACATCCGTCACTTCCACTTCCCGAACGCGGATCGAAGACGAACCAGCTGCCAAAGTTGTATCCATAGTTGGTCGGCATCACGGGCCCCTCATCCGCATCGGCGAGAAACAATGTGCCCGCATTTGGATCGCTGGGACAGGCGTAGGTCGCGATGAACTGCTTCTGCACTCCCGTCATGAGATTGATCGGATCGCACCACAACTGATCGAGGTGAATTTGCGCATACGAGTTGCCCTGATCCAGAAACGGCAACAACCGACCATGAACTGACCAGGATGCTTCCGCGCTGAATACCGATCCCGGTGGAAATCTTCGATTCGTTTGTTCGTAATTGTGTAGTGCCAGGACGATCTGTTTGAGGTTATTCCGACACTGCGTTCGACGTGCGGACTCGCGGGCCTGTTGCACGGCAGGCAACAACAGAGCCAGGAGAATGGCAACGATCCCAATCACCACCAGCAATTCGACCAGAGTGAACGCGCGAAGGCGTCTCATGCCGACCTCACGGTTTCCGATGGCAATACGGGGATCTCACCAGAAGACGCTTCCGCGACAGCCGGCCGACCGGGCAGATGAACGGTGAAAACTGTCCCCTCGTTGATGACGCTCTCCACGTGGATCCGCCCCCGATGAGCTTCCACGATCGATTTGCAGATCGCCAACCCCAGACCAGTTCCCCCGGTATTACGAGTTCGGGAACTGTCCACGCGATAAAAGCGGTCGAAAATACGGGGCAGGTGAGCAGGTGCGATCCCCACGCCGGTGTCACGAATGGAACACCACCACTCGTCCTCTTCCATCCCCGCGGTAACATGGATCTCCCCTCCGGGGAGTGTGTACTTGCTCGCGTTGTCCAACAGGTTCCAGAACAGCTGGCTGAGCCAGATGTCATCACCCATCACGCTCCAGAGCGGAAACTTCGATACGACCAGGGTCTGCCCACGCTCTTCGATCACAGGGCGGGCCCGATCGATCACATCCAGCAACAACTTGTCGACAGGCAGATATTCAAAGTAAGACGATTGATAACCCGCGTCGTGCCGCGACAACAGCAGCAGCTGGTCGACCAGATCCCCCATATAACCGACTTCCTGAAGCGTCCCGCTCACAACTCGCTGATACTCATCCACACTCCGCGTGGATCGCAGGGCGACCTCGGATTGCGTGCGCAAAGCAGCGATTGGCGAACGCAGTTCATGCGCCGCATCTGAAGTAAATTGCCGCATCTGGTCATACGACGCCTGAATGCGATCAAACAAACCGTTCAACGTGATCGCCAACCGCCCCAGTTCGTCGTTGGGGTTCAGGATTTCCAGACGTTGATCCAGCTTCTCCACGGAAATACGCTCTGCGGTGTTGGCCACGTACTCGATTGGAATGAGGGCCCGCCGGGCCAGCAAGTAGCCCGCGATGATCGAGACTGCGATGACAATCGGCAACGTTGTCAGCAAGACACCGAGGTACCAGTGAAACTCCTGTTGAATCGCCGCTCGGGGAGAAAACACCTGCAGGAGAATTGGTTCTGACTGAGGATTTCGTATGGCCGTCGTCAGCATCCGATAGCGTCCAAGTTCCCAAAGATCGACATCGGAATATCGAGGGCCACGAATCTCGCTGGCCCTGGTGTCCGATTTCGGCAGGGTGATCTGCGTCAGGAACCGGCTGCGGAACAGAATTCGCCCCTGTGCATCCGTAATCTGAAACTGATAATGCGAGTGAGAGGAGTAGTGGCGAGCGAGCTGGGTGACAAGCGTTTGCTCGTCGTCGATACTGCCGACCTCTTCGGTGAGCTCTCTCAATTCTTCCTTCAGATCCTGATCGGCGATGTATGTCAGATGCTGATGAAAGGCCGAGAGCATGGCACCACTGAAGATCACGAACAAAGTGGTCAGAACGACCGTGTTCCAGATTGTCAGTCGCCACCGAATCGTGCATCGCCTCAAGGTTTATCCCCTAACAGATACCCCTCGCCCCTGATCGTGTGCAGGAGTTTCTCCCATCCGGGTCTCTCGATCTTAGTTCGCAACGACTTGACCTGCACCTCAATGACATTCGTCCAGGTGGCGGTCGACGCCTTCCAGACATCTCGCGCCAGCATCTGACGGGTGACCACCTCATTCTTATGACGCAGGAAATACTCGGCCAGCTCAAATTCCCGTCGCGTCAATTCAATCGACTCTCCGTGGCGGGTCACCTTTCTCGCCAGCAGATCCATCTGCAGACTCTCAAACCGCAGCACGGTCTCGGCCTTTGAGTTTCGACGCAACAGCGACCTCAACCGGGCCAACAGCTCCGAGAACGCGACCGGCTTGACCAGATAATCATCCGCTCCCGTATCAAGCCCCAGAATGCGATCCTCCAATGAGTCACGTGCCGAAATGATCATCACCGGCAGAGTGATTCCCTCATGACGGAGGTCTCGAAGCATTTGTAACCCGTCACCATCGGGCAATTGCAGGTCAAGCAGGATCGCATCGAGCGGTTCACGCTTCGCGATCAACTGGCCTTCGACACCACTCATCGCAGTGAATACACGATACCCCTCTTCCTCCAGCCCTGTCTTCAGGCTGTTGAGCAGAGTTCGGTGATCTTCAACAATCAGTAGATTTGACATTGATGCAATACACTCCCCGAGCGATTTCCAACGAGTCTTGATTGTATGTAGACAGTGGGGGGGGGCAGGGGGAGAGGCATATAGCATTATGAGTGCATTCTCATGAAGTTTCTCGGTTAATTTAGTTACATTGTGGATGGCCGTGAGACCATTGGTGCGTTGCCAAAAGCAGGCATTCACTGAGCCGGAGTCACGTCATTCAGAGCGGGTGGCCGAAGCCGAGTGTCACCTGCCCAATACCGAATTCGTCGTTAAGATCGATCACATGTCAGTATCTCCTCCGGAACTCGTCAACCGCTGCCAGACCGTGCTTGCGCACGCGTGGATGGTTCGGACATTCGTGAAGCACTCGACAGAAGTCGAGGACTTTCCCGAGTTGATGGGAATCGTTCGTGGCGTTTTCGATTTGTCACGCGCTGTCGAAACACGAGTCGACGATCCCGCCGAATACTTCAAAATGCTGGACAAAAAACTCCCCGGCTTGCGGAGTGCCGTGGAAAAATTCGCGATCGACGCCCCGTTGGCCTCCACACACACCAACTTCATCCAGGCAGTGATTTCCATCCGCGCGAGTACGGAAGAGCTGGCCGAACTCTGTGCACGAGGAATTCAACAGACCAGTACCGTGAAGGCCCCCCCATCGATTACCAAGCCGATCCCCAAACACCAAGCCCCGACCAGTCCCAACCCACCGGGCTCCGACAAATAACTTGACATCAATGCATCGATTCTCATGAAAGCGGCCAGATTTGACGCCTGATCAGCGTCCCAGATAAGCTCAACCTCGCCTCCCTGATAATTCGGAGGACGATTCGACTTCTGATGAATCTGCCATGGATGAGGAGAGCATAGTGCGGCAATCGCTTGGGTACTCGGCAAACTGTTTCATACTAACCCTTGGCTTGTGGGGGACGGGAACTCCAATCGCCTACGGACAGACGTCATCTCCTCCCACCACCAAGCCTGCAGCTGCGGCGAGCGGCGGAGCAGAGGCAACCGCCAAAAAGCCAGTGGTTATCGAGCGATCCCCTGTCATCTTTCGCGACCCGGCCAAGTACCAGGTGAATCTCCATCTGGAACCAGTTCGGAAGCTGACTCTGGCATCCACCATCGATGGTGTCGTGACGAGCCTGCAGGTCAAAGTCGGCGATGAGGTCCCTCCACAAGCCGAAACTATCCGCCTTGACGCACGTGTTTCCCAGTTGAAGTCTCAGCGAGCACAAGCAGCACTCAAAGCCGCAAAGGCTGAACTCGAATCGGCCAAAGACAAAGCCGCAGCTGAGGCCCGCGTCGAAATCGCGGAAGCGGATCTGGAAATCGCGGAGCTTGAAAAGTCATTGGCCGTCGTTCGCTCTCCCATGAAGGGAGTTGTTACCTCAATTTTCGTCCTGGAAGGTGAGTTCGTTCGCGCCGGACAACCGCTGGCAGTCGTGTCCGATCCAGAATCGCTGACGGTCTCGATCCCCATCGACGGGAAGACTCAGAAGGCGGGCGACTCCATCGAACTCAAGATCGAAGATACCAACGTCTCTGCGAAGATCGATGCCGTTCAGCCACTGCTGCCACAGTTCGATCCGTTGCGGGATCTCTTTGTCTCTCCGGCAACGGGACGGATTGTGCTGGAGAACAAGAATAGCAAGCTGAGAGCGGGACAGACGGTGCACTCTCCGATGATCCCACGACTCCCCGTCGCCGAAGTCCCCACATCAGCGATCATTAACGCAGAGCAGGGCGGTCGCAAAGTGCAGGTGATTCGTGAGGGGTTTGTCCGGGATATCCCGGTCGAGTTACTGGGGCAAGTCGGAGCGGATCATGTGTTTGTGAGTGGCCGGTTCGGGTCCACCGATGAACTGATCTCCAAGACATCAGAACCGCTCGTGGACGGTGCACGAGTCACCGCCCGTGACCCAAAAGCAATCGGCAAGCCCGCAAGCTCCTCGCAACCACCACCACCCGGCGCGGGCGGTGCCAACTTCTAAAACCCGCACCACCGGTGATTTGCCTTACACGGCACAAGAGTCTGCGGGTTACGGCACAGGCTCCGGGAGCGGTTACTTGTAGAAATGCGATGATGTTTCGGAAGTTCCCGGCTTTTCGGGCTGCGACGACTGGCGCGTCACGGGTATACTTTGGGGACATTGCCCCCTGTCCTGCCCTCAGGTCAGACCTTGATTTGCAGCTTCAACGGAAGCTGCCAGTTCGGTGCGGGCGAGTCGCGTTTTTGTCCTTGCAGCGATGGGAACGGTCTGATGGCCGACAACGAAAACCAAAACCAGATCGACCAGTATCAGCTTGTGAACTGCATTGCCACGGGCGGCATCTCCCAGATCTGGGAGGTCAAACACATCGCCAATCAGCAGCAGTTTGCCATGAAGTTGCTGCTCCCGGAACACATCAAGGACTCGCAAAAGAAGAGCGAACTCAAATCCGAAGCCACCATCGCTCGGCAACTCGAACACCCCAATATCATCAAGGTGGTCGATATTTCGATCGGTCGCGACAACTCCTATTTCATCATGGAGCATTTTCGCGGCAACAACATGAAGAACGCGATTCGCTTCGACCACGCCTCGGTGCAGGGCCGGGGCAAGAAGATCATGGAGTTGCTGGCTCAGGCATTTGCGTTCATTCATGACAAAGGCTGGGTCCATAAAGACATCAAGCCCGACAACGTGCTGGTTAACAAGGCGGGAGATGTTCGAGTTATCGATTTTTCACTCGCATCCAAGCCGACGGGCTTCATCTCGTCGATGCTGACTCGCAAGAGCAGTGTCGTAATTCAGGGAACCCGTACGTATCTGGCTCCCGAACTGATTCAGCGACTACCACTGACGTTTTCCGCGGACATCTACAGCCTCGGCGTTCTGTTCTACGAAATGCTGACCGGGCGACCTCCGTTTATTATGAGCAATCCCAACGATCTCCTGATGGCACATGTCCGGGAAAAGGCCGAGCGTCCGTCCGGATATAATCCCAATCTGACTCCGGAGCTCGATCAGTTCATTTTCAAAATGATCGCCAAGAAACCGAGCGAACGATTCGGATCCATGCATGAGGTTTATTCCGCAGTCCGAACTCTTCGGGCCTTCGTCGAAGATCCCGAGATGTTCCTCCGCAACAAAGCCAGCAAAGACGAAGCTGACTATCAGGACTCAGTCGCCAGCACCCTCGACAGCCGGGCCGATGCGACCCGTACCCCCGAGGAGCGGGAGAAGGCCCGCATCGAAGCTCAGAAGACCAAAGATGCTCTCTACGGAAAACGGAAGAAGGCTCTCGAAAAGGAGGCTGCGAAAGCTCCTCCCTCCAAGGCTGTTCCCACTCAGCCAGCCCCCATGCCGATGCAGCCCCAGATGATGCAGCCGATGATGCCCCAGATGCCATTCCCGGGACAGATGGGAATGCCGATGGGATTCCCCGGGCCCGGCGGATTCCCGGGGATGCCCGGAATGCCGTTCCCGGGTCAGATGCCAGGAATGATGCCCGGGATGATGCCGGGGCAGGCCCCCATGCCTGGAATGTATCCGGGACAGCCGATGCCCGGGATGCCCGTTCCGGGAATGCCCATGCCTGGGATGACAATGCCCGGAATGCCGGGGGCAATGCCTGGCGTGCCACAGCCGATGGGGGCTCCACAGCCGGTGCGTCCAGCTGCTCCCGCGCCGATCAGTGGACCTGCCACCCCAGCTCCAGGTCAGGTGCCTCCCGCGCCGAAACCGGCCACGCCCAAGCCGACAGAAGACCTGCCACTGATGGACATGGGCGACCTCGACATCACGTGAAGCGTGATTGTTCGGTGTCCGAACTCCAGCTGGCTGATGCGCGCATCAAACAAGGTTGTGAGAACGAACTTCACACGCATCGATTCCCGCCATGCAGCACCGCAAGACGACCCGCAGGTCATCTCCATCGACACGCAGGGTAAAAACACCCCCAAACGGCCGATATGTGTTTTACCTAGCGAAATCAGAGCTTAATTGAACATAACGGACATTATCGGACGTTGGTAGTGGATTGAGATCCAGAGCTCAGCTGCCGCATCACGGCCCTCGCATGGTGATCCCTCATCGTCTCTCCCATCATTCACGGACTCAGATTCGACCTCTGAGCGACACGTACGGATGCCCTTCACCGCGCCCTTACCTGGCCGACTTGGGAGTTCCATTCTTGGATGGTTCGCCGGCCGTCGCTGGCAGACCATCGGCGGTCCCTTCTTCGAAGCGTCCAATCTTGCGGAACTTCTCGTACCGCCGATTGAGCAGCTGTCCGCTCGGCACCGCCGCCAGCGACTTGAGCGCGCTGAGAATCGAAGCCTTGAGTGAGGTCGCCATCTTTCGATGATCCCGGTGTGCCCCGCCCAGCGGTTCCATGATGACCTCGTCGATGATCCCGAACTCCAGAAGATCCTTCGACGTGAACCGCAGCGCGTGAGCCGCCTTGTCGGCGTGCTTGGGATGCTTCCACAGGATCCCGGCACAGCCTTCGGGACTGATCACCGAGTAGTACGAAAACTGGAGCATCGCGACATGGTCACCGATCCCGATTCCGAGCGCTCCTCCCGAGCCGCCTTCGCCGATCACAACACAGACGATCGGAGTATCGATTCGTGACATCTCGCGCAGGTTCAGCGCGATCTGATACGCCTGACCGCGTTCCTCAGCTCCAATCCCCGGATATGCTCCGGCGGTGTCAATCATACAGATGATCGGCAAACCGAACTTGGACGCCATCTCCATTTTGGAGAGTGCTTTCCGGTAACCCTCCGGATGCGCCATTCCGTAATTGTGCTTCAGCCGCTCCTCCAGGTTGCGACCTTTCTGCTGCGCGACCAGCATGACCTTGCGCCCATCGATCCGGGCCAGACCGGTCAGCAAGGCCTTGTCATCGCCGTAGGCCTTGTCGCCATGCAACTCGATGAACTCGTCACAGACCAGTTCGATGTAATCGAGCGCTTTCGGCCGGGCTTCGTGCCGCGAAACCTGGACCGTTTCCCAGGGATTCAGGTTCTCATAAATCTCGCGCTTCAGCCGCTGGATCTCGACCCGCATTTTGCGAATCGCGTCCTTGGTGACATCCGAGGGATTCGGCTGCGATTCCAGCGTTTCCAGCTGGCGCTCCAAATCGTGGATCGGACGTTCGAACGGAAGTGGCGTGAGCAGCGACATGTGAGCAAAATCCAGACAGACCTTCAGCCTCCCCGGCCCAACCGGGATGATGGAGAATATCGATTTTCACGAGGCGAGTCACGGGAAGTTGCCGTGACAACCGCGTCTCCAGGAGAGACACGTCGATTCATGGCAAACATTGACAGAGAGGCACGCCCCTCAAAGACGCGGTTCATTCACGATCTGACAGGACATCCCCCATGAGTTCCATGCTGAAACAGTCACTGACAGCTGAATTGCGAGCTGTTATCGACCAGAACTTTCGGGACAGGACTCCCTACACCAATCCCAGCGAATTCGCCCGCGATTTACTTCGCGAAAAGAGGCCGCGAATCGAAGCTGCATAAATCCGTGATGCGATCCTTGAGGGATTCCAGGACGCGATTCAAGGGTGAATTGTCCCGCAGATCGGAGACTTGCGTCCGATTTTGTACGTATCAAGACCTCGCATCTAAAACCGGCACATCAGTACCCGGGCATTTCTCTTTCAAGGTAGCCTTAAGGTCAACCAGCATCTCCGGGGAGATCCTGCAAATGATGGGACTCTGACCGGGATTGATGATCATTCGCCCCTGCTCCTCCCAGCGATAGTCCTGAATCTCGGACCACCGAATGAACCGACCTTGGTTGCTCCACAGGAACTTCGTCATGAGGAACACCCCGCCCTCGTAGATCCCCTGATGAGGGATGGTCGTCAAGACGGAATAGATGGCGATCAATCCCATACACAACCACATCGATATTCGTCCAAGGTCAGGCGAGACTGACCAGAAGCCCCAAATCGGAGACGCAATCAAGACAGCCAAGCCCCAGTTGCGAATACGATTTGGCTGTGGCCCCCAATCCAGGACAAGACTCGACTTTAGTTCCCGATTGAGTCGAAGTGACCAACAGATGAAGGAAACCGCAAAATAGACACAGCATATCGAGAGGAGTGTATCGATCCACTTTGGCATTTTCAGTCGCCTTCAACTTCGATTCAGCAATCACCGACTTGTAAAACACCAACGCCCGGAGATTATCCGGGCGTTGGGTGGTTGAGAAGGTAAACTCCGGGCGCTGACGCTTCCGGCTCTTAAGGCTGCTTTCGATGGAGAACTATTCCGTCGGGGCCTTGCCAATCGGCCACAGCTCGAACCGGCGGACGAACATCTCGGCCAGTTCGGTTTGCAGCAGCAACTTGCCCGCACTCGGCTTGCAGTCGAAGGCTTCGTTCACGACGACACCGTTGACCTTATAGAGGATGCGATCACCCTCGGCGATAACTTCCATCTTGGTCCACTCGCCGAACTTGCTTTCGACATCTTCCTTGCCGCGGAAGCCGATCTTATCGACCCAGTCAGGATCACGACCGTACCAGTTCACGCGGCCAGCTGTGACGGTAGTCTTGGTGCCGCCCTTCTTCCAGATCATCTCGCCGTCGCGGTCCTTGGCGACCTCAGCTGCGAGCGATGTCGGGTAGACCTTACCTGTAACGGGGTCACTGCCCTGCAGCACGAGAATGTCCCCGACGCCGCCCTCGATGATCTGAGCTTCGATCGAGGCCATCCAGGTGTTCGAGTATCCGCCATCCGGTCCCCAGCAGTGCAACAGTAGGCCGGAGTCGCGGGTCGCTTCCTTTCGCGATTCCCAGGTTCGCTCGCCCCACTTGAACTCCAGGATCAGGTGATAGTCGCGGTATTCATCGTTCGTGATCAATCCACCGAACCCGTCGCCGGTGATGTGAATCATGCCGTCATGCACGGTGAAGATCTTCTTCGGGTCGGCATACTCAGACCCCTTGATCCACGTGTAGAACCCTTCGAGGTTCTTACCATTGAACAGCTTGATCGGGCCGTCTTTCGGACTGATGGCTTGCTCGCGGGCAGGGATCGCAGCGGGCTCACCCGGCAGTTCACGAATCGAGACGTTGCGAAATGCGACGGGGTCCTGGTGGCCAGCGAACCCGAAGTGGCCGCTCTTGCGACGGGCTCCGGCAGGAACTTCACCATCCTTCGACGCCTTCACATTGCTCAGGTCGGCATCGACGATGGTGAAGCCGTTCAGCTCCACCTTGATCTTCGAACCGCGAGCTGTGATCTGCTGGAAGTTCCACTGACCCGGCGGATTCAAGAAGCCACGATGGGCAGCCACCAGCCCATAGATCGAGCCGTGGTACTGAGCGGGGTGCAGATCCTTGTACTTGGGATCTTCGGAGTCGAGAACCTGCAGCTCCATTCCCTCAATGTGTGGCTGTCCAGTCCCCGAGAACCTCAGCGCGAGCCCGTTGTTGCCACCGGGTGGCAGCTTGAACTCGACCCGGGCCACGAAGTCAGCGTATTCCTTCTCGGTGATGACGTTCCCACCCTTCCCCGGCTGGCAGGCAATCGCCCCGTCCTTCACTTCATAGTTGGCCAGATCACCCTTCCAGCCGGTGAAGTCCTTGCCGTTGAACAGGCTCGTGAACTTCTCCCCCTGGGTGTCAGCTTCCAGAGCCGAGGTCGCTTCATCGTGCGAGATCTCGCGAATCGAGATGTTCTTGAAGAACAGCGTGTTGCCGTGGTTCTGCAGTTCGATCTGGCCGGTACGGTAGATCGGCTTGTCGCGTTCCCACAGGTTTTCCATCACGACGTTGTCAACGACCTTCACGCCGTTGAGCAGAATCGTCGCCCGTTCACCAATCATGCGGATGAACATGGTGTTCCACTGACCGACCGGCTTGTCAGCCTTGGCCGAGGGGAAGCGGGGATTCTTGGCATTGTTCCAGAATGCTCCGGAGCCCTTCTCTGCCCCGTGGACGAAGTACGGGGCGTGCTCCGTGTCCCAGATCTGGACCTGCGGTGAGCCACGCAGGTAGATCCCGCTGTCGCCACCTTCGAGGATTTTCCAGTCGACAAACAGTTCAAAGTCGCCGTAGTCCTTCGTCGTGCACAGGCTGTCGCCCTTCCCGTCGAACTCCAGAGCTCCATCAGCGACTTTCCAATGGGCTCGCATCTTTTCATCGGCGACCTTCTGGGCAGCGGCCAGTTCATCCGCCGACATCGCAGCTCGCGACTTGGGGTTCCCGACCAGTCCCTTCCAGCCGGTCAGATCCTTGCCGTTGAACAGCGGAGTGAATCCGGGAGCATCGTGCGACTTCGGATAATCCGCCCGAGCCACAGCCGCACTGATCGCGATCACGACACAGCTGACTGTCAGGCAGGCCCACAGCCCCCGCACCGTCGCCTTGTAATTCATCGAACTGCCAATCATAAGTTGCCCCTCGGTGAGATGCGCACATGTCGCTCAAGAGTGAGCAGGCTGTGGTTGAGCCCTCTCACGGAAACCCAATCAGCCTGAATGTTCACAATAGGGACCGGTTGATGTGAACTCAACTCGGCACTACGTCCAATCGATAAACCGCGGTCGTCCCGGGCTCTGGGCCAGCAGAATGACGACTCGTTTGCCATCCGTGTAATACGGATCACCAGTGAGATTGTGATGCGGGGCCGCACGAGTCACAGGGGGAGTCGCGACCATGTGCCCGGCAGCTTCGACTCGCTCCACGTCGAGCAGATCCTCCAGCACGTAATCGCGGGCTTCATCGACATCAGGGTCGATCCGGTGCGTCGTCAGGTTCCAGACCTTCGTCGTAAACCGCACGCCAATATCGCGACTCACCTGCCCCACCCAGACGGGCTGGTCCTTCAGCTGAAACGGTGCGAGCCACAATCGCAGATGCATGCGGACATTGATGGAGTTTCGGATCTGCTGCAGTGCGATGTCCTGGCTGCGACCAAACAGAAACAGCGGACTGACAGGCGAGTACCGGTACTCCTCTCCCAGCAGGAAAGCCTTGGCCGTCTTCCAGCAAGTGGCCAGTGTGATGGCCTCGGTTTCATCCCAGCGGCCAATAAATGACAGCAACAGTGTCTCAAACGAACCGATGATCACCAGATTGACGGGATCACCCGTTCCGCGACCGCTCTGATTCGAAACGACAGTGGAGACCAGTTTCAGCTGTTCGATCAGATGGTCGATGTCTCCGTCTTCGCGAGGCGCCGCCTTCACGCGGTTCAGCAGCTCCTGATGTTCGTAGTCGAGTGCGAGATTCGGCACTGGCATCGAAAATGTCAGATCGATATCTCGCGACGAGGAATCGGCATCGGAGACAAGCGATTCCGACCGAACCATTGACGAATAGAGCGGCCCTGCCTCGTCGTGGTTCACCTGGCTGATGGCCATCAGATAGATCCGGATGATCTTGGTTCCGGAATCGAGTGACGTATAGATAAACCCCTCGACCGTCTCTCCGGGCGCGATCGGACGCCGATGCAGCGATTGATCCTGAAAGAGCGTATCCATCCGCTGATTCGCCCAGTGGGCTGTCAGCAGCTTCAGCGGCATCAGCAATAACATCGGGGCAAAGACCCACCCGACGACGCCGAAGGTGGAGATCCGCTTGACGATCGAAAAATGACAACGTGCTGCCGCCTCCAATGGCGGAAAGTAACGTGGGTCAATCGTCAGAAACTGAGCCCGCAGAACCGACTGTGATCCATTCTTGACCCGGACCCATACGGGCTGCAGACCTTTACCTGCGAGGGGAATCCCAAAGATCCGCCGCCCCTCCTGAGCATCGGGGACGGCCACCGTGACCTCGACCCCATCCTGGGTTCGCGTCTCGGCGCGGCTCATGTACCCGTGATATTCCGCCTGGGGGTGGTAGGGCGTCGTGAAGAGACGCTCCATCAGATTCGTGAAATAGCTCAACGCCTTAGCCCTCCAGCGAAACCCGGATCAGAGAGTTCCAGTCGGACTCGCTCTGCGCAGTGTCTGATTTCCGCCAGAGAATCACAATTCACTGCCCTGAGTCGATTCTTGTCGGGGCAAATCCGTGTTCCAGCCCATCCCCTGACGAACGGGTTGAATCAAAAGTCTGACCTGACCTTCGTTGGATTATCTACTGGTCTTTCGGGTTCATCTTTCCGACCCGTGTGACCCAGAATTTCTGCACCGCATGCGGCATCGACCCCGATGTCGCGCGGATCTGGATCTCCATTTGAAGCACGCCGAATGGGACCTGTTCGCTGAACCAGACATTGCGTGTGTAGTGACGCAGCGGCGCGCCGCTGGCCGACTTCTCCTGGACATATCCGTAGGCCTGCAGGCTGCGGATGGCGTCCCTCTGGACAGCCGTTCTGAGGTAGCGCACCGCTGAGCCCCAATACTGCGACGGTGAAGGCAAACCGGTCATGAGCCGAATCGCATCCCGCCTCGAACGTCCTGTCTCGGCACCTTCCACGACGCATTCTTCCATGGGCTTGCCCGCCAGGAAACTCCCCCGGTTGATGAGGATGGTTTCTCGATGGGTTCCGTTGTTCCAGACAAACTCAATGCGACGCAGCGGCATTCCCGCCGAGCCTGCGGGACCGCCATCACTGACTCGCAACGTTTCGGGGCCCTGTGTCGGGGAATCGGTCGTCAGCTCGATCCAGTACTCGGGATCGGCCTGCATCCCATCGGGAATGGTGTAGATCCAGCTGTGAACTGGTCGCGGCAAAGCGAGCCGGGGATCGCTGTAGTCGACCCACCCTGCTCTCTCCATAAAGGTCAGCAGCGAAGATGGTCGCCACGGCCCGTCACTCGGACACCAGGCCGAAACCACCGACAGAGCGAGCGTCAGCAGCGTGAAAATACGCCCGAATCGGTTTCGGCCAAGGACCTCAATCGCCGGGATCATCACCAGCACCCACGCCGGGGCCAGCCACTGCATCCAGCGCAAGGCCACGCTCACCCCCCCATAGTTGTAGTTCTCTGTCTTCAGCAGATAGAACGCAAAGACGATGAACGACACAGCTGCGATGAGGAATGGCCAGCGTGACTTTTCATTCTCGGAATCCCTGAACTTCGGCACGCAGAACACCAGCATCGTCCACAGAAACGCCGGAGTCAGTGAGAACCAGCCGTGATGCCCGACCGTGCAGTGCAGCAGGTAGGTCCAGAAGCCATCCCGGTTCGTGTCGATGCCCTTCGGGTCCATCCAATAGCTGGGCACTCCCTCGTGAATGAAGTTGTACTTCTCGGTGCCGTAATACGAGTAAAACGGACGCAAGCCACCCGTGGCTGCGTAGTTCGTCCAGAAGAACAGCCCGATCGGGACCAGGAATCCCGCAATCATCATCCCCCACATGGATCGCGGCACCTGACTCCAGAGCAGCAGAAACACCAGTCCCACGAGCGCTGCCGACGGCAACTCATTACACACACCAAACGCAAACGCCGCCCCGGCGAGCAAAAACTCCCACTTTCCGTTCACCTCCCGGTGAATCCGATCCACTGCCCAGATTCCAATCATCACACTCGTCGCTGCGACTGTGTGATTGTTAAACACCGCGAGGAACGGCGACAACATCGTGCCGCACGACAGCAGAGTCATCGCATACAGCTGCGCAAACGGGTCCCGGTACTTTTCCGCGATCATGCCTCTCCACAACACGAGCGCGACCGTCATGGGCAAAATGTTGATCAGGAACAGCAGAATGCGGGTGACCGTTAACAGATGCGTATCGAGAGTCCACCCGGTCGCAAGTTTCAAGACTTTGTACATCTGCGTCACGATCCACGGCAGGAGCGGCGGCTTCGTGGAGTAGAAGTGGTCGTTGTGCTTCACCAGATCGATGGTGTCCCAGCCCGGTTTCTGGCGGGCCTCGTCAATCTGGTAGGTCCCCTTCTCCGCCAGCGACCACACCGTACACCATCGTGACCGGTCGTTGGCACTGCTCAGTGGTCCCGTCGACAACAGCCGCGATGTCGCCATCGACATCCCCAGCAGGATGATAAACAGGCCGGCCCACCGCACAGCTGCGGATAAGTCGGTATCAGGAGCCGGTGCGGAAGCACTGGGACGCGAATCTTTAGCCAACGGACTGCCTCGTCGGAGCGGAACGAAATGCAACGACCGGGAGGATATACACTTGCTGAGTGTTGCGGGTAGACCGACTGGCATGAAAAACAGCCATCGATTGCCCCGTCCCTGAGGGCGCTGGACGTGATCTGACAGAGATGCTTCTTCCCCCAGGCCGTACAATCTCCTCGGAACGCGATCTCCGACCTCTCTTTGGTCTCATTTGACCGAGAGTGCTACACTCTCCCTCTCGGCAGGCAGACGCCCGTCGCACTCTGGATCGATGATTGCTGAAATGGATGTCTGACACCCCTCTCAATCCTGCCCTGACTCCGCGCGAGAAGGTGAAAACCTTCCCTGATGCCCCCGGTGTCTACCTGATGAAGGACGCTCAGGCCCGGGTGATCTACGTCGGCAAAGCGGTCAATCTGCGCAATCGAGCCGGCAGCTACTTCCTCACCGCAGCTGTCGTCGATCGACGTACGGCGGATCTGGTCCGGGAGATCACCGACCTCGACTACATCCAGACCCATTCGGAAGTCGACGCCCTGCTCCTGGAATCGCGGCTGATCAAGGACATTCAGCCGAAGTACAACCAGGAACTCAAAGACGATAAGACATTCCCGTATCTGCAAATCACGACCAACGAGGACTTTCCCCGGGTCGAGTTCACCCGCAAGCCCGCCAGCAGCGGAGTCAAACTCTACGGCCCGTTCACGAATGCCAAGAAGCTGCGAGCCACGATCGTCGTGCTGCAGAAGGTCTTCAAGTTCCGCAACTGTGGGCTCGATATCGAGGAGAACGATCAGCGCTGGCGCTGGTTCCGTCCGTGCCTGCTGGCCAGCATCAACCAATGCACCGCCCCATGCAATCTGCGGATCAGCAAAGAGGACTACAAGCAGGATATCCGCCGCCTGACGATGTTCCTCGATGGCAAGGCCAAGTCGCTCCTCGATGAGTTGCAGGAGGAAATGCTCGCCGCCTCGAAAGAACTCCGGTTCGAGCGGGCGGGCAAGCTGCGGGATGCGATCAAGGCGCTGGAGAACGTCGACCGCAGCTTGCGAAGTGCCCTCGAAAACAATCTGCAGCCCGAAGCGTTCTACGTCGATCCAAAGCGCGGGATCCAAGGGCTCAAGAAGGTGTTCGGCCTGGAAAAAGCCCCCCGCCGGATCGAAGGAATGGATATCGCCCATTTGCAGGGCGGCGAGACCGTTGCCAGTCTCGTGCAGTTTATTGACGGTCTTCCCTTTAAGCAGGGTTACAAGCGATTCCGCATCAAGTCGGTCGAGGGAGTCGACGACTTCGCCTCGATGCGAGAAATCGTCAGCCGACGGTTCCGCCGACTGCAATCCGAGGGCGAGCCCTTTCCCGACCTTCTGCTGATTGACGGCGGAAAAGGCCAGCTGAACGCAGTCATGGAGACCTTCGCCATGCTGGACATCAAGCCGCCCTTCACGATCTCGCTGGCCAAGCAGCAGGAAGAAGTCTTCCTCCCCGGCGAGTCCGAATCGCACCGCCTCAGTCGACACTCCTTTGGCCTACGGCTGCTCCAGTTTGTCCGCGATGAAGCCCACCGCTTTGCCCAGCATTATCACCATCTGCTGCGACGGAAGTCTCAGTTTGAGTGAATCCGGGGCGACTCGGATCAGCCCTCGCTCTTGGAGGACTCCCGAGATGAGAAATCCCAGAGTTTGCATGACCCTCCCGGCATGGAATGCCGATCCCCAAACGGGTTTCCAGAGGCCCTATTGACACTCTTTTCGACCGAATCTATGGTCTCGCCTTCGAGGAATAGAGTCTGGAGGATTCGGGCTCTATCCGAACGATTGGCCGCGTGATTCGCGAATGGAGTCGCAGCATGTCGCAGGCAATTCTGCAGATGACCTTCCCGGAGAACGCTCCGGTTCCCCTGATTGATCTCGTTGAGCAGTTTGAAACTCAGCGTGATGAAATCATGGAAGTTGTTGAGCGTGTCTTCAGCAAGCAGGGTTTCATCCTCGGTGAGGAAGTCGCTGGACTCGAGAACGAGATTGCCAGCTACTGTGATTCCCGGTTCGCAATTGGGTGTGCCTCGGGAACCGATGCCCTTGTTCTGGCGCTGATGGCGCTCGACATCGGCCCTGGCGACGAAGTGATCACGACCCCGTTCACATTCTTTGCCACTGCCAGTTCGATCGTCCGAGTCGGTGCCACGCCCGTATTCGTCGACATCGATCCACAAACGTACAACCTCGACCCCGCTGCTGTGGCAGCTGCCGTGACGAGCCGAACCAAGGCCATCATGCCGGTTCACCTCTATGGCCAGTGCGCCGATATGCAGCCGATCTGGCGCGTGGCTGTCCGGCACGGACTGGCGGTCATCGAAGACGCCGCCCAGGCCATCGGAGCCCGCTACGACAACCGCAGTGCCGGAGTGCTGGGCACCATCGCCTGCTTCAGCTTCTTCCCGACCAAGAATCTGGGTGGAGCTGGGGACGGCGGAATGCTGGCCACTGACGATCCTGATCTCAATGCCCGGCTGCGTCGGCTGCGAGTTCACGGGGATGTTGGCCGTTACGACCACGTCGAAGTCGGCCTGAACAGCCGTCTGGATGCACTCCAGGCCGCTGTGCTGCGAGTGAAGCTGCGGAAGCTCGCCGAGTGGACAGAAGCCCGTCGGGCCAATGCCGCTCGTTATGAGCAGGCCTTCGCCAGCATGGGGCTGCAGGGCGAGATCACGACACCATACACCCAGCCTCAGAACTACCACGTCTACAATCAATATTGCGTCCGTGTCCACGATGGACAGCGGTCTGCATTGATGGACCAGCTGAAGACCTCGCAGATCGGCCACGCGGTCTACTACCCTGCCCCGCTGCACCTGCAGACCTGCTTTAAGTCGCTCGGATACCAGCAGGGCCAGTTCCCGGAAGCAGAACGTGCGAGCCGCGAGATCATTGCCCTGCCGATCTACGCCGAACTCGGCGAAGCCCGCCAGCAGCGTGTGATCCGCGCTGTCGGCAAAGCCTTCGGTGCCGAAACCGGTCGCAGCACAATTCCGCTGCGTCGTGCGGCGTAAGCAAACAGAGCCGTTACGGACAGCAGTTCGTCACGACAAATGTGTTCAAGGCCCCGCGTTCCAGCCGGAATCGCGGGGCTTTTTTGTTGAATGAGCGATCAAAGACCAGGGATCGTCGTCCTTCCGATTACTTGCAATCGTTCGCCTCGCGGGTGCTCCCACTGGACACCCTGGAGTGGATGCGGGAAGATGCGTTCGCTCGAATGATGGTGGGGTTTTCCCCGCCTCTGGCACGCGAGGTGATCGCCGGTGACTCAATCCTCTCCGAAGTCTCTTCCGCCCGAAGTGGTGGCCCGCATCTCGCGTCTGGAGATACTCAGCCGCCAGGTCGTTGAGGGTTTCCTTTCCGGCATGCACCGCAGCCCGTACTTCGGTCAGTCGATCGAGTTCGTGCAGCACCGTGAATACGTGCCGGGCGATGATGTGCGCCGGATCGACTGGAAGGTCTGGTCCAAGACCGACAAGTACTATCTCAAGCTGTTCGAAGAAGAGACCAACCTGCGAACGACGCTGCTGGTCGATATCAGCGAGTCGATGCAGTTCGGTTCGGGGGCGGTGACGAAGTACGACTATGCCTGCCAGATTGCCGGGGCACTGACCTTCCTGCTGCTCAAGCAGCAGGACGCCGTGTCACTGACTGCCTTCGACAGCGAGGTCCGGGGTGTCGCTCCTTCACGGAGTACGCACACCCATCTTGGATCAATCCTCTCGGTGTTGTTTCAGCAGAAGCCGGCGAAGAAGACCGACCTGGAAGCGATCCTGAAGCAAGCCGCGCAAGAGAAATCTCAGCGTGGAATGGTCGTCCTGATCTCTGACCTGTTCGCGCCGCGAGAGGGGTTGTTCCAGGGACTGCGAATGCTGCGGAAACGCGGGCATGATGTGCTGGTGTTGCAGGTACTTGACCCTCAGGAAGTCGATTTCAATTACTCGGGGACGACGAAGTTTGAAGGCATGGAAGAGGCGGGCGAACTCGTCTGTGATCCCAGATCACTGCGCGAGGGGTATCTGGCAGCCATGAATACCTTCCTGCATGATGTCCGCAGACGCTGTGCTGCCGAGGGAATCGACCACGAAACAGTGCGGACGGACGAACATCTCGACGCGGTGCTGCGGAAGTATTTGAATCATCGCCGCCAACTGATGCAGCATCAGGGACAGCATTGAGAATTTACGTTTCGAAGTTTGGCTGCTAATGAATCCCACTGCGTGTTTGAATCGCGTATCTCAGGCAGTTGTCCGGCCATGTCGTTGCGTTTGACGCGTGGGACTGGAGAGTTTCGTTAATCGCAATCCGTCTCTGCGGTTCAAAACTTGGGTTCCCTACTGCGGCTCCGGGAAATATCAGTCATGGCCGATCACGTTTCATCTCACAAAGTCGTTATTGCGGGTGGGAGTGGATTCCTCGGGATTTCACTGGCGCATCACCTGGCGGACGCGGGAGTGTCCGTGGTGATACTCTCCCGGACTCCTCCCAGAGTGCATGGGCCGTGGAAGCAAGTCGCTTGGGATGGCCGGACACTAGGAAGCTGGAGTGCTGAACTCGACGGTGCGAGTGGGCTGGTGAATCTCGCCGGGAGGAGCGTCGACTGCATAAAGACACCGGACCACTGCGATGAGATCGTCCGCTCCCGGGTGGAGTCAACGAAGGTCCTCGGCCAGGCCATGCGAGCGATTGCGTCCCCGCCCCCGGTCTGGGTCCAGATGAGCACAGCTCACATCTATGGCGATCCACCTCGGGATGTTTGCACAGAGGACTCTGCCTTCGGATACGGGCTGGCCCCATTTGTCGGGCGGGCATGGGAAGACGAGTTTCGAAACAGTGTCCTGCCCGCCCAGCGATCCGTGGTCCTCCGCACCAGTTTTGTGATCGGGAGAGATCGCGGGGGTGGCAACGGAGCACTGGCCCGGCTGGTACCACTCGCGAAATGGGGATTGGGTGGCCGGGTTGGTTCCGGCCAGCAGGGGATGAGCTGGATTCACGAAACCGACATGAATCGCCTCATCGAGCAGTCACTGATGAACTCGACGATGAGCGGAGCATATATCGCATCCTCGCCCTGCCCTGTTTCCAACGAGGAGTTCATGCAGGAGCTGAGGCAGGCACTTGGCATGCCGTTTGGGCTACCGGCTTTCCCATGGATGGTCCGACTCGGGGCCAAATGGCTGCTGCGGACTGACCCCGAGTTGGCACTCTTTGGCCGATATGTGGTTTCCAAACGCCTGGCCGAGGAGTGTTTTGACTTTCAATATCCCCAGCTGCGGGCCGCTCTCAGAGACCTGTTGAGCCCGTCTCACCGCTCTTGAAGCCCCGAGTGGTCCATTTTGCGGGAGTCGACTGGCAAGCGCACGATTCCGCCTCTTGCCGCAACGAAAGCCGGGAACTAGAATTGCTCACCGACCGGTTGGGGCGAGTGTCTCTAGGGAATCCTCCTAGCCCGAAGCCAGATCAGAGGTTACGGCCTTGATCGAGCTTCGGGTTGATTCGTTACAGACTTCGCAGGATCCTCCCGGACGGTCTCAGTAGTTTCTCAATGGAGTCTCTTCGATGTACGAACGTTTCACCGATCGGGCCCGCAAGGTCATGCAGCTGGCCAACCAAGAGGCCCAGCGATTCAATCACGAGTATATTGGAACCGAACACATCCTTCTCGGCCTGGTGAAGGAAGGCTCTGGAGTGGCCGCCAACGTCCTGAAGAATCTGGACGTTGACCTTCGCAAGATCCGCCTGGAAGTCGAAAAGATTGTCCAGTCCGGTCCCGACATGGTCACGATGGGCAAGCTGCCCCAGACCCCACGGGCCAAGAAGGTCATCGAGTACGCGATGGAAGAGGCCCGCAACCTCAACCACAACTACGTCGGAACCGAGCATCTCCTGCTGGGCCTGCTGCGTGAGCAGGAAGGCGTGGCCGCTCAGGTGCTGATGAACCTGGGACTCAAACTCGAAGACGTTCGCGAAGAAGTGCTGAACCTGCTGGGGCATGGTACCGAGCAAGGCGAGACCAGCGAGCGTGGCGGCAAGGCCGGCGAAGCGGGCGGAAAAACGGGCGAAGGTGCCGCAGGTGGCAAGGGTAGCCGAAGCCGGACCCCTGCCCTCGACAGCTTTGGCCGCGACCTGACCGAACTGGCCAAGCAGACCAAGCTCGATCCTGTGATCGGACGCGAGAACGAAATCGAACGCATCATGCAGGTCCTCTGCCGTCGGCAGAAGAACAACCCGGTCCTGCTGGGTGAGGCCGGTGTTGGTAAGACTGCCATCGTCGAAGGTCTGGCTCAGATGATTGTCGATGGAGCTGTTCCAGAGCCTCTGCGAGACAAGCGGATCGTCGTACTCGATCTGGCGATGATGGTCGCTGGTACCAAATACCGCGGTCAGTTCGAAGAACGCATCAAGGCGGTCATGAACGAAGTCCGCCGGGCCCGGAACGTGATCCTCTTCATCGACGAATTGCACACCCTCGTGGGAGCCGGTGGCGCGGAAGGGGCTATCGATGCCTCGAACGTGCTGAAGCCCGCTCTGAGTCGTGGCGAACTGCAGTGCATCGGTGCCACGACTCTCGACGAGTACCGCAAGTACATTGAGAAGGACAGCGCCCTGGAACGCCGGTTCCAGATGGTGATGGTCGATCCTCCGTCCAAGTCGCAGGCGGTCGAAATCCTGAAGGGACTCAAGGACCGCTACGAAACTCACCATCGCGTGCAGTACACCGACGACGCCCTCGAGAAGGCTGTCGAACTGTCGTCCCGGTATATCTCTGGCCGCTGTCTGCCTGATAAGGCCATCGATGTCATCGACGAAGCGGGCGCTCGCGTTCGCCTGAAATCGATGGTACGTCCGCCGGATCTTAAGGACCTCGATGGTGACATTGAGCGTATGAACGCTCAGAAGGAAGAAGCCGTCGCCAACCAGGACTTTGAAAAGGCGGCGTCTCTCCGCGATCAGGCTGACAAGCTGAAGAAGAAGAAGGAGACGATCACCCGCGAATGGCGTCAGAAGTCCAAGGAATCGGATGGCGTCGTCGATGCAGAAATCATTTCGGAAGTCATCTCGAAGATGACGGGGGTGCCACTCACCCGACTGTCGAGCGAGGACACAGTGCGTCTGCTTGCAATGGAAGGTGAACTGCACAAGCGGGTCGTCTCCCAGGACGAAGGGATTAAGCTCGTCTGTAAGGCTGTCCGTCGCAGCCGCAGCGGACTGAAGGACCCCAAGCGTCCGATGGCGACGTTCCTCTTCTCCGGCCCGACCGGGGTCGGTAAGACGCTGCTCGCCAAGACGCTCGCTGAGTTCATGTTCGGTGACGAGGATGCCCTCGTGCAGATCGACATGAGCGAATACCAGGAACGCCACAACATCAGCCGCCTCATCGGAGCTCCCCCGGGCTTCGTCGGCTTTGAAGAAGGCGGCCAGCTGACCGAGCGTATTCGTCGTCGCCCATACGCGGTGGTCCTGCTCGACGAAATCGAGAAGGCTCACCCCGACGTTTACAACATGCTGCTGCAGATCATGGAAGAAGGCCATCTGACCGACAGCTTCGGTCGCAAGGTCGACTTCAAGAACACGATCCTCATCATGACGACAAACGTCGGAGCCAAAGCGATTGCCGCGCCGGCCTTCGGTTTCAGCAACACCGACACGGCCAAGCAGCATGACGACATGAAGAAGAACGTGATGGCTGAAGTGAGCCGGGTCTTCAAGCCTGAATTCATCGGTCGTCTCGACGAGATCGTCGTCTTCAACAAGCTGACCGACGAGAACATGCAGCAGATCGTCGAGATCGAACTGGGCAAGGTCCGCGAACGTCTCCGTGATCGTGGTCTGCACCTGACGATCACACACGAAGCGAAGCAGCTGATCATTCTGAAGGCTCGCGGCGGTGACGATCGCGAATCCTCCGATTATGGTGCCCGCCCGTTGCGTCGTGCCGTCGAACAGTTCATCGAAGACCCGCTCTCCGAAGAACTGCTCAAGGGCGTCTTCAACGGCAAGAACCAGATCACTGTCAAGACTCGCGAAGTCGGCGACGACAAGCAGCTGGACTTTGAAGGGACGGTCGGTGATGAAGCGGCGGCTGGAGCCCCGGAACTGGTCTCGGCCGGTGCGGAATCCTCAGCGTCCTAGCAAACGATGACAGCCCGGATAGAACTCCTCAGCCCTCGGCAACTCGTCGGGGGTTGAGCGTTTCTAGGGTGTACAAAGTGCACGTATCCAGCCAGCTGATGCGGCCCGAATGGTCAAAATACTGCGAGCGAATTGGCCCGGGAACGAGCCGCCATTGGTCGGCGATTGAACGGCCATCGCCACTCGCACTGGCAATTGCGGAAGAGCCTCTCTCATGCGAACCGTATTACTCCTGACCGCCTCGAACATCTTCATGACGTTCGCCTGGTACGGACACCTCAAGTTCAAAAGTAGTGCCCTGTGGGTGGCGATCCTCGTCAGCTGGGGAATCGCCTTCATCGAGTACTGTCTCCAGGTTCCTGCCAACCGCTGGGGGCACGGACAATTCTCCGCCGCTCAGCTGAAGATCATGCAGGAAGTCATCACACTGCTCGTGTTTGGTGTATTCTCGGTCCTGTTCCTCCATGAGAAACTTCGCTGGAACGAGCTGGCTGGCTTCGTGCTGATTCTGGCAGCAGTCACGGTTGTCTTTGGCTTCAAAGAATCGAAGGCCGAGGAGCCGCTCTCCGAACATCAGACCATCACGACCAGTACTCCTTCTTCGGCTGCAGGAGAATCGAAGTAGTCATTCGGGGGTACCTGCCCGGTAGCAGCGTCTTCCTGAGTAACGACAATATTTGAGATGAAGAACCTCCGACTACTTCTGGCTTACGATGGAACTGACTTTGCCGGGTGGCAGGCCCAGTCGGGTCGCTACCGTACGGTTCAGGGGGTCCTCGAAGAGGCGATCGAGAAGCTGACTGGCGAGGAAACACGCTTGTTGTGTGCCGGTCGAACCGATGCCGGAGTGCATGCCCTGGGGCAAGTGGCCAGCTTCCAGACCCGGTCCAGCATCCCCGTTGACCGCTGGCACCTGGCCTTGCGAGAACATCTTCCCGAGGACGTGATCATTCGCGAGGTCTCCGAAGTCCCGCGTCGGTTCCACGCGACCTACTCACCACTGTCGAAACGCTACCGTTATCTGATCAACAACAGCTATGTGGAGGACCTCTTCCTCCGTCGATACAGCTGGCGAGTCCGGCCGCACCTCGATGTCGAGGCCATGCAGGACGCCGCCGAGAGACTGATTGGCACATACGATTTTCGTAGCTTTGAATCGAACTGGCCGAATAACAACACGAGTGTTCGAACGATTTTTGATATCCGGGTCTACCGCTCCTCTCACGTTCGCATGCTGCAGAGCTTCTCCTGCCACGAGGAGTGCAGCGGAAACGATGACTTCGTAGCGGTAGAAGTCGAGGCCGATGGATTCCTCTACAACATGGTCCGGATTATCACCGGGACGCTGGTCGATGTCGGCAAAGGACTAAAGACTCCGGACGATGTGGAAAGCATCCGGCTGGGAATGGATCGCCGATTGGCCGGCGACACCAGTCCCGCCCACGGGTTGTTTCTGGTAAAGGTCTACTATCCGGAAGAGGAAGAACAGCTTTAGGCGAACCGTTCCGACTCTCTCGCGTACATCGGAAAATCGAGAGTGCGTCAGTGCAGTGTGTGCAGTAACGCCCGCCACTGCCTTGCGGCCTGGATCCCAGCGGGCGACGATACATGTTGCGACCTTACGGCCTTGTGGGAGAGATGACACCCATGCGATTCGTCTTCCCGGTTCTCCTGATGGCGGTAACGGCCTGGGGAGGCATAGTGGTTCTCGCCGATGAGAGGCTGCCACCGAAGTTGAGACGTCCAGTGGATGCGGTGTGGCTGGTCCCAGGTCAGGTACTCGCGACGACGAACTCACGCTCGGGAACTTTGAGCGTCGTGGATCTGGCCACTCGTAAAGTCGTGCATGAGGCAACGATTGGTGGTCAGCCGGTCTCACTGCTGAGTCTCGCAGACGATCGGCAGGCGGTAATTGATTATCGCGGAAATCGACTGCTGGTATTGCGAGTGAATCGGGCCCCCTGGGGGTTTGCAGTCGAGACGGATCTCCCCTTGCTGCGGGGACCAAGCTCGGTCGTATTGCTGCCATCGACGGTCGCCGCACCCAGCGAAGCTCTGTCCGCGCTGGGGGTCAGGTCACTCACCGTCGCCAGCCGGTGGGATCGCTCCGTGGAACGCGTTGAGATCAGCCTCACCGAGGAATCCTCCTCTGAGGTCGGCCGACGCAGGTTGCAGCTTCCGTTTTCGCCTCACGATCAGCTCGTTCTCCCTGGGGACAAGAAACTGCTGTTGGCCGATGCTCATGCCGGCCAGCTGGCGGTGGTCGATATCGACAGCTGGTCACTGGATGCGATTCGCCCATTGAACGCCCACAACATGCGTGGTCTGGCGCTGACTGAGAAACGAGACGCCGTCTTGATCTCCCATCAGATATTGAACCAGCAGGTGACGACCAGTCTCGATGCCCTGCGTGATGGGACGTTGATCCAGAACGTCGTCCGCGTAGTGCCACTGGAGAAACTCTACAACCAGCAAGCTCTGCTGCCCGTCAGTGTGCAGACGATCTTCCTCGGCCAGACCGCGGAAGGAGCAGCTGATCCGGCGGACGTGGTCCTCGACTTTGACCATCACCTGTGTGTGGCTCTCGCCGGGGTGAATCAGGTCGTCTTCGCCACATCTGAGGGGATCGAAAAACAGCGTCCCGATGTCGGTCGGCGGCCCACGCATCTGCTCCCCTGCCCCGACCGTGCCGAGGTCGTTGTCGTGAACACTTTTGGGGACTCTCTGTCAGTGGTCGACACGAGAACCGCCGAGATCAAATGCGAGATCTCGCTCGGTCCGCAGCCTGATCTATCACCCGCTGACCGTGGAGAGATGCTGTTCCACGATGGCAGGTTGTCGTTTGATCATTGGATGAGCTGTCACAGCTGCCATACCGATGGGGACTCAAACGGTTTACTGGCCGACACTCTGGGAGATGGGACTGGGGGAACGCCGAAGCGGGTACTCACATTACTCGGTACCCGCGACGCGAATCCTTGGGCCTGGAGTGGTGAGGTGCGGATCCTGCATGAGCAGGTCACCAAGTCGATTCGTAACACCATGCACGGCAAACAGCTGCCGATGACGCAAATCAACGACATGGTGGCCTATCTGCATACGCTGGAGCCAGCGCCGCCGCTGATGCCTGCCAGCGATGACCTCGCGGATCGGGCGCTGCTGCAGCAGGGGCGGCGGGTGTTTGATTCGGCAGGCTGTACTCGCTGCCACATCCCACCGCTGACCTATACCTCCGATAGCACATACGATGTCGGAATTCATGATGAGGCAGGACTCAAACTCTTTAACCCGCCTTCGCTTCGCGGAGTCAGTCAGCGCGACCGGCTGTTCCATGACTCCCGAGCGAAGTCGCTGGAGGATGTGCTGGATCAGGGGCACTTCACGCAAGTGGAGTTGAGTCCGGATGACCGGGCGGCATTACTGCGTTTTTTGAAGAGTTTGTAGCTGACGACCTCGATGTGTTTGGCTTCCACTCGAAATAGCAGCTCAGCGCGAGCTTTGCCTCCCAGCCTGAGTGTTCGAGTGACGTTACTCGACTCGCAATGCCATCAGCATCGGCAGACGGGCGACTTCGCGCACGGCGAAGATCGACGACAGCATCCCAGCCGAGAACACTGCAAAAATCATCATTCCCAGGCCGGACCATGAGACATCGGCCCCAATACTGAGCAGGTGCGGAGCCATCGCCACAGCTGCCGCGACCGTCCCCGAGAGCAGACCAAAGGTGAGCAGGAACGCATTCTCCAGAAGAACGAGTTGCCTCAGCATCGAAGAGGAATACCCGACCGCCCGCAGTAGTGCGAGTTCGCTGCGCCGCTCCCAGACATTCCGCATCATGACAACTCCCAGCCCGACGGTTCCCAGAAGCAGCCCGAGTCCGCCCAGAGTCTGGAACGTCGAAAGGTACGTATTCTGGACCGACAGAAAGTTCGCCAACCGGTCTGCCACGCGTTCGGCATCGAAGCCCGTGTCGGCGAGGTCGGTTTCCAGCAGCGTTGTGACCTTCGAGGCCAGCGACGGATCAACCTCGATCAGGAAGTAGCGATACCCCGGAGTGTCTGGATAGAGCCGCAGCAGATTCTCTTCGGACATCATGAGCACCCCCTGGAACACGCTGCTGTCGAGCATGCCACGCACGACAAGCGACTGTTTGCTGCGGGATTCATCCTCGACATCGATCGTCGAACCAATTCCTTTGTGCAGTGAATATTGCAACGTATTCATATCTCCCAGTACCGGGATCGCCCCGCCCTCTTCTTTGGCGGCGAGCAGTTCCCACGGTTGGCTGACCCGCGTGTCGGCGAACTTGAAACGCTGGTCTCTGGAGAGTTGGTCGATGACCGCTTGCGGCACACCCAGCAGTGTCGGCAGCTGGGTCTGGTAGAGATTCAGACAGCTGGCGTTCTCACCGGGCTTCATGCGGAGTGCGGTGAACTTCGCCTTCTGCAGCAGGGCTTCGTGTTCAGCGTTTGAACGCAGGTTGATCCCGGCCTTGGTCCGTCCCGATGTGGTATTGAGGTCATACAGGATCGGCTGATTCGTTTCGGCCACCAGTGTGTAACCACCGTTGCCGGAGTCACGACGCGGAGCCTCGACAGCTGGGTTTCGCCGTCCCGAAGCGACAGCAACAACGAGGAACGTCGCACTGGCAATGAGGCTGGCGGTGAGGAGGCTGCGCGAACGATTACGAGCCGCATTGCGAATCGCGAGCGTCAGTAAGGCCCGAACACCGCCTCCACGGACAGCTGCGGAACGATCGGCCGCCAACCAGCGTGAGAATGCGGACAAAGTCGCCACCAGCGAAGAAAGACCACCGACAAAAAAAGCCACCGTCCGAATCGAGAACCCGGCAAAGGCCTCACTCGAAGGAAGCAGTCCGAGAACGCCCGTGATGAGCAGAGTCAGACTGATTCCCGTAGAGATCCGAACGACCCATCGCCCCTTGGAACTTTGGGCTCCTGTCAGCACAGGTGCGTTGAGACCGGCGTTCGAGAGCAGTGATCGCGGCGACATCGCCCGCAGCTGTCGGCTGGTTCGCCAGATCAGAAACGCAGAGATCAAGACCGCGATCAACCAGCCGACGATAAGGCTCTGAGCACGCACATGCAGATAGAGTGACCGCGTACCAACGGCTCCCGACCACCATGTCGTCAGCCCGTAGATCATGATTGCGGCATACAACACCCCACCCACGATGCCCAGCAGGCCGCCAATGGCTGCAAGCGTGACACCTTGCGTGAGGACCTGCTGCCCCACGGATCGTGAGGTCCATCCGACTCCCATCAGCACTCCGAACTCGCGGCTCCGCCCTTCGAGCCCGAGGCGGAATAGCAGCGAGACGAGCAGCAACGCCTAAGCTATCAGGAACAGACTGAATCCAATAAACATACCCTTAAAATCCGTCGTCCCGCGAGCAGCCATCAGTCCCTGCAGTTTGACCGGCTGAA